>NZ_FRCS01000002.1:600000-873754 GCF_900143005.1 Cryptosporangium aurantiacum | reverse complement strand
GACCCGACGGCACCACCCTCGACCCACCCTGACACCAGCCGCAGGCCCCGGCCGGCCACCCGAAGCGCTCCCAGCGCTTCGGGCCATCGGCATGCCCACCGCGGCGCCTCGGACCGCCCACCCCGGCCAGGCGGCCCCGGCCAACCGCCTCGGATCGGCGGCCCCGGCCAACCGCCTCGGATCGGCGGCCCCGGCCAACCGCCTCGGATCGGCGGCCCCGGCCAACCGCCTCGGAGCTAGCGGGCGGTGCGTAACTCTCGGATCCAGGTGTCGACGTCACGGCGGCGGTAACCGCGGAGACCCACGGTGAACTTCGGCGGGTCACCGGCGCGGGCCTGGTCGGGGTGCTGCAGCGCCCACTCGACCCAGCGGTTGACCTCGAGCAGGTTGTAGCCACGCAGGACGATCGTGAACGTCGGCATCTGCCCAGTCTCCGGACGTCGGCAACCGGGCGTCACACCGGGCATCCCGGCACGACGGCCGGCACGAGGGCTGGCGCCCTGGCACGATGCCCGGCGCCCCGGCGCCCCGGCGCCCCGGCGCCCCGGCGCCCCGGCGCCCCGGCGCCCCGGCGCCCCGGCGCCCCGGCGCCCCGGCGCCCCGGCGCCCCGGCGCCCCGGCGCCCCGGCGCCCCGGCGCGACGCCCGGCACCCCGGCACGAGTCACGGTGTGGCGAGCGCCTCGGTCGGGGAGAGGCGGGACGCGCGCACGGCCGGATAGATGCCGGCGAGCCCGCCGATCACCAGCGTCGCCGTCGCACCGCCGACGACGGCCCAGAGCGGAATGACCGGGGTCCACTGCTGGAGCAGCGCGTATCCGGCCGTCCCGATCGCTCCCAGCAGCGCGCCGCCGAGCCCGCCGAGTGCCGCCAGCAGGAGTGACTCGGTCAGGAACTGCGCCCGGATCTGGGCGCGGGTCGCTCCGAGTGAACGGCGCAGGCCGATCTCGGCGCGGCGCTCCAGGACGGAGATCACCATTGTGTTCGCGACGCCGACGCCGCCGACCAGCAGCGCGACCGCGCCCAGGCCGAGCAGCAGCCGGGTGAACGCCTCGCCTGCGGCCTGCTTCGCGGTGAGCGCGTCGGACGGCCGGGAGACGTCGACCTCGTTTGGTGCCTCCGGGTTGGCCGTCGCACCGAGGACGTCGCTCACTGCCTGTACCTGGCTGTCCTGCGAGCGGGTGTAGATCGTGGTCGGACGTCCGTCGAACCCGAGCGCGGCGGCAGCTTCCCAGCCGATGAGCGCTGCGGTGTCCAGTTCCGGAGCGAGCGCGGCCGGGGCAAGGATCCCGACGACCGTGAACCACTCTCCACCGATCAGTACCCGCGTGTCCGGACCGGCGCGTCCGATGCCCAGCCGCTGGGCCGCCGCCGAGCCGAGCACGGTCGCGGGATAACGGCTGGTGGCAGCGTTGAGCCAGGTGCCGCTGCTGACCTTGCCCGCCACGGCCTCGAGTAGGTCGAGCCGCGCGGCGTAGACGCCGATGCCGTTGGTCTGCTCTGCCGGGATCTCGCCGGTGCGGTAGACCTTGGTGTCCTCGACGCGGCCGACCGCGGACACGCTCCGGACGGGGCGGATCCGGCCGACCATCGCCTCGGCGGTCTCCGGCAGCTGGGCTTGTTCGCCGACCAGCGTCGTGCCTGCGGAGGCGGTGAGCAGGTTGGTGCCCAGCGTGTCGAGGGTCCGGTCGAGCTCGGCCCGGGACGACGACGAGATGCCGACCACAGCGACCATCGACGCGATGCCGATCGCGATCCCGAGCGCGGAGAGGAACGCCCGGAGCGGCCGGGTGCGGAGGCCGACCATTCCGACCCTGACGACGTCGCCCGGGCGGAGCCGCGCCGGACGCGGAGGCCGGGTCATGAGGGCGCCCCGGAATCGAGACCCGCGGCTGTCCCGGTGCCGGGCCGGGCTTCGGAGTCGGGATCCGCGGCTGTCCCGGTGCCGGGCCGGGCTTCGGAGTCGGGATCCGCGGCTGTCCCGGTGCCGGGCCGGGCCCCGGGATCGAGACCCGCGGTCGTGCCCGCGCCCGAGTCGAGACTCGCGGTGGCCCCCGCGCCGGAGTCGGGACCCGCAGTGGTCCCCGCGCCGGGGTCGAGACCCGCGGCGGTCCCCGCGCCGGGGACGACCGAGGTGCCGCACGTGCCCGAGTCGGACACGATCTGGCCGTCGCGCATCTGCACCTGTCGCGGCAGGCTGTCGGCGATCTCCCGATCGTGGGTGATGACGACCACTGTCGTGCCCGCCGCATGCAGATCGCGCAGCAGCCGCATGACCCCGGCCCCGGACGCGGAATCTAGTGCTCCGGTTGGTTCGTCGGCCAGCAGGAGCGGCGGATCGCCGGCGACGGCGCGCGCGATCGCGACCCGCTGCCGCTCCCCGCCGGACAGCTCGTGCGGACGGTGGCTCAATCGGTGCGCCAGCCCGACGCGTTCCAGCGCATTCAACGCTCGGCGGCGTCGCTCCCGCTGCGGTGACCCGCCGTACAGCTGCCCGTCGGCGACGTTGTCCAGCGCGGTGACGCCCGCGGCCAGGTGGAACTGCTGGAACACGAAGCCGATCCGGCGCGCGCGCAGAGCGGAGAGCTCGTCGTCCCGGAGGTCGGCGACGTCGTAGCCGTTGATCCGCACGGTTCCCGAGGTCGGCCGGTCGAGCGTGCCGAGCAGGTTGAGCATCGTCGACTTGCCGGAGCCGGACGGACCGACGATGCCGACCAACTCACCCCGGTCGATTCGGAGCGACACGTC
Organism: Cryptosporangium aurantiacum; assembly: GCF_900143005.1. NCBI lineage: Bacteria > Bacillati > Actinomycetota > Actinomycetes > Cryptosporangiales > Cryptosporangiaceae > Cryptosporangium > Cryptosporangium aurantiacum. Next base: position 871,008 of record NZ_FRCS01000002.1, on the reverse strand, counting down.
CCGCAGCGCGGCGACGCCCCCGCTGTATACCTTCGCAACGTCGGTCAGCGTGATCATTTTGGCATCCCGACGACGGTGCCCTCGCGGATCCCGCTGCCGGAGACCTCCACCCGGCCGCCGGAGAACAGCCCGGTCCGCACCGGGACGTAGCGGGTCGTGGTCCCGTCCACCACCTCCACACCGAAGCCACCCTCGCTCAGCGCCAGCAGCGCGGCGACCGGCACCGTGAGCACGTTCGCCCGCTCGGCGGCGGTGAACGTGACGTCGACCGACGCCAGTACGTATTCCTCAGCGGCCTTCTGGTCGGTCAATGCGACCACGACCTCGACCGTCGTCGTCGGGTCCTCACCCTGCTGGCCGCCGGGTTTGATCACGGTCGTCGAGGACGCGACGCGTCCGCTGGTCGTGCTCCGGTCCGGCAGCGTGACGTCGACCGTGGCGCCCTTCTCGGCGAGCCGCTGATCGGCCGCGTCCAGCTCGACCGTGACCTCCTTCGCGGTGCCGGTGTACGTCAGCACCGGGCGGCCCGGTCCCGTCGGGTCGCCGACCGAGGCCCGCAGGCCGTCGATGCGCACGGCGGCCGGCGCGAACACGACCCGCCCGAGTTCCACCGTGCCGGTCGCGTCGAGCTCGAGGTCGTCCTGCCACTCGGCGACGGCCGACGCGGTGGAGGACGTGTAGGTGTTGTCGGCCGTGAACCCGGAGTAGCCCAGCGCCTGCAGGTTGCGCTCGAGCTGCGCGACGTCCGGTCCCTCGGAGCCGACCGTGAGCGGACGATAGGCCGGAACGTTGCCGTACATCAGGATGACCGGCTCGTCGTCGATCGTGTACAGCGGCTTGCCGCGGGTGATCGTGGCGCCGCTGTCCGGCAGCTGGGTGACCGTTCCTGCGAGGCGGCTCGTCGCGGTTCGGGAGGTCCCGTAACCGAGCTGGCCGTCCACCGTCTGAGCGTCCTGGAGGGTCTGCCGCGTCACCCGCGCGGTGTTCGGGGGTAGGCCGGTCGCCGCGGTGTCGGCCGCCGAGTTGCTCGCTTCGCGCACGACCAGCACGCCTACCGCGGCGCAGGCCACCCCGACGGTGAGCAGCAGCGCGGTGACGCGACGACGTGATCGGCGCGGCGGCAGCTGTTCTGTGGAGGTGGGGGGCTCCGCGACTTCGGTGACGGTCACTGGCCGCCGCCCGAGAGGACGGATTCACACGCCTGCTGCGCGGCGGGGAAGTCGGGGTCGTCGCCGACTTCGGGGTTGATCCGGATGCCCGTCTGGCCGGGCTCGGGATCGGCGAACTTCTCCACGCCGTGCTGACGCATGCACTGGGCGAACGCTCGGTTCCGCTTGTCCGACTCGGCGTTCCCGCTCGAGTCCGCCTGCGGGTTGTACTCGCGGCAGGCCTCCATCGCGGCTTCGACCTTCTGCGGATCGGTTTCCTTGCCGAACTTCATGCGGACGCCTTTGCCCGGCTCCGGATCGGCCACGTCGAGGCCGTTCTCGCGGAGGCACTGAGCGAACTTCACGCCCATCTCGTCGCGCGAGATCGTGGGCGAGGCGCTGGCACCGGCGGCGGTCGAGCGGTCGGCGACGGACGCGACCTGGTCGTCGCCGTCGTCGGATCCGCATCCGGCCAGAACCAGCGCCAGCAGGAACGGAACGAGGGCAAGTGCCCGGGTTCGCCGCATGTCGTGGACTCCTTCGGTCGGGCCGGCCCGGTTATCCGGCCGGTCGCCAACGCATCCAACGCGGCGGCTCGTTTCCTCCGTGTACTGTGCGTTTCCGCAGCCCAGGGCCTATGCCTCGGATATAACGCCAGGGAAACGCACTGATCGGCGACGATGTCGAGATGCGCGTACTGGTGGTCGAGGACGAGCCGAAGCTCGCGGACACGATCGCGGAGTGGCTCCGGGAGGAAGCCCATGCGGTGGACGTCGCGTACGACGGCGACGCGGCGTTGGAGCGGCTGGCCGTCCACGACTACGACGTGGTGGTGCTCGACCGGAGCCTCCCGGTGGTGCACGGCGACGACGTCTGCCGGGAGATCGTCGGGGCCGGCTCCTCGGCGCGGGTGCTGATGCTCACCGCGGCGGCCGAGGTCACCGACCGGGTCGAAGGGCTGACGCTCGGCGCGGACGACTACCTGGTCAAGCCGTTCGCGTTCGCGGAGCTCGCGGCGCGGGTCCAGTCGCTGGGCAGGCGGAGCCGACCGGCGGCACCACCGGTGCTGAGCCGCGCCGGCGTCACGCTGGACCAGGCGCTGCACAAGGTGTTCCGCGACGGCAGTTACGTCCCGCTGGCCAAGAAGGAGTTCGGCGTCCTCGCCGAGTTGCTGCGGGCGAACGGCGCGCCGGTCTCCGCGGAGTTCCTGCTGGAGAAGGTGTGGGACGAGCACGCCGACCCGTTCAGCCCCGCGGTCCGGCTGACGATCCTCAAGCTGCGCCGGAAGCTCGGTGATCCACCGATCATCGAGACCGTCACCGCGGTCGGGTACCGGATCCCGTGACGGGCTCGGCTCGGCGGCGCGTCACCCTGCGGGCGCGGCTGACGCTCCTCTACGGCGGTCTGTTCCTGGTGGCCGGGTTGGTGCTTCTCGGCACCACGTACGTGCTGTTCAACCAGCAACTCGCCGGTTGGCGGACGCAGGTGCTGATCTCCAAAACGGCGCCCACCCCGTTGGCGTCTTCGTCGTCGTCGGCGTCCCCGTCGGTGGCTCCGGTCGTCACCACGTCGCAGCAGAACGACGTGCTGCGCTCGGTGGAGGACGAGCGACGACGGCTCCGTGAGGCCGCGACGAACTCGCTGCTGACGCAGGGCGGCATCGCGCTCGGTGCGGTGGGCCTGGCCGCCGGTGCGCTGGGCTGGCTCATCGCCGGGCGGGTGCTCGCCCCGCTCTACCAGGTCACCGACACCGCGCGGCGGATCGCGTCGGCACCCGCGGCGGGAAGCGGGCTGCACGAGCGGATACCGCTGCGCGGCCCGGACGACGAGGTACGTGAGCTGGCTGCCACGTTCAACACGATGCTCGAGCGTCTCGACCGGTCATTCGACGGGCAGCGGCGGTTCGTCGCGAACGCCAGCCACGAGCTGCGGACGCCGCTGACCGTCGGCCGTGCCCTGGTCGAGCTGGCGATGAAACGGAAGACCGCGTCCGCCGACACGCGGCGGCTCGGCGAGGACCTGCTCCAGATCAACGCGCGGCACGAGCGGCTGATCACTGGCTTGCTGCTGATGGCCACCTCGGAGAACGAGCTGACCGAACGGCGTCCGGTCGATCTGGCTGACGTCGCCGCGCACGTGCTGGCCCAGGCCGGTCCGGACGCCCGGGCCGCCGGCGTCACGTTGCAGGACGAGTTGGGGGAGGCGGTCACGCTCGGGGACGCCCAGATGCTCGAGCGGATCGTGCACAACCTGGTGGAGAACGGGATCCGGTACAACGTCGAGGGCGGGTGGGTGCGGGTGGTGACCCGGATCGGCGACGGTGGTTCGCCGGAGGTCGTGGTAACCAACACCGGCCCGGTCGTACCACCGCACGACGTCCCGGTGCTGTTCGACGCCTTCCACCGGCTGCCGGACCAGCGTTCGGTGACCGCGGCCGGTGTCGGTCTGGGCTTGTCGATCGTCCGTGCGGTGGCCACCACCCACGGGGGCCGGGCCTCTGCGGTCGCCCGGGACGGCGGTGGGCTCGTCGTCACGGTCGCCCTTCCCCCCGCGTCGATCTAGCCCGGAGCGGTGATCAAGCCCCGAGCATCGATCTAGCCCTCGGCGTCGATCTAGGAGACGCGCGCCGACCGGGGCGGGTGGCTGCCGACGAACGAGCCGCCCTCGGCCGGGTCGGGCAGCGTGAACCACGCGACGGTGCCGCCGGCCGGGCTGGCGTCCAGCCCGATCTGGCCGCCGTGCGCGTTGATGATCCGGCGGGCGGTGGCCAGACCGATGCCTGCGCCCTCGGCGCTGGAGTCGTGCGGGTCGTGCACGCGGGTCAGCGGGCTGAACGCCTCCTCGCGGCGGTCGCGGGGTACGCCGATGCCGTTGTCGACCACTTCGATCCGCCAGGCGTGGTCCTGGCGGCAGCTGTGCAGCGCGATCAGCGGCGGGCGCTCCGGGTGCCGGTACTTCGCGGCGTTCGAGATCAGGTTCTGCAGCACCGCCCGCAGCTGCGTGGGGTCCACGCGGACGGTCGGCAGCGGCCCGACGTCGAGCTGGGCGCCGACCGCCGACAGCGCGGGCGCGAGGTCGTGGCGCACCTCCTCGACCAGGTTGCGCAGCGCGACCGGCTCGCGGCGGAGCTCACCGCCGAGTTTCGCGAACCCGAGCAGGTCGGTGATCAGGTCGCTCATCCGGTGGGTCGAGGACAGCGCTCGCGCGACGTATTCGGAGGACGGGGTGTCGTGCGGCACCGAGTACTGCAGCTCCTCGAGGAACCCGTTGATCGCGGTCAGCGGGTTGCGCAGGTCGTGGCTGACCTGCCCGGCGAACGCGTGCAACGCTTCGTTGGAGCGGGTCAGCTCGGCCCGGACCTCGGCCAGCTCGGCGACGGCGTCCACCAGCTTCGACGTCCGGCGACGCAGCTCCAGCGCGTCGTCCACCTGGCGGGCGAGCAGGCCGAGGCCGCGGATCCGCCGGTCGTCGAGGGAGCGCGCCTCGTCGTCGAAGACGCAGAGCGTGCCGAGCACCAGACCCTGCGGGTTACGCAAGTGGGTCGCGGCGTAGAAGCGGAAGGCAGCACGCTCGCCGGTGACGTACGGGTTGTCAGCGAAACGGGGATCGCTGCGGGTGTCGTTGACGATGACCTGACCGGGCTCGTCGAGGATCACGTTGCACATCGAGTCGGCGCGGTCGCACACGCCCGGTTCGCGTCCGAATCCGGCAATCGAGTGCTGGGTGTTCTCGCCCATCAGGTTGACCAGCGCGGTCGGCGTGCCGGAGATGTCCGCGGCCAGCTCGGCGAGCGCGTTCAGGTCCGGTGCCGGAGGGTGACCGATGACGTCGTACGGCGCGATCAACGCGTCTCGGTCGATCCGCCCCACCAAACCGATTCCCGCCCCTCGAACGATGCCGCTAACCGCCATTATAGGCGGTTAGCGGCAATTCGTTACGATTGGGTGGCGGTGGCCCCGTTGACCCGGTGGAGCTTCGCGAGCCGGTTCTCCAGGTTGAGGATGACGGCCGGCCGCGAGGCGTGCGCGCGCTCGTACGCGAGCAACGTCAGGATGTCCTGGTCGCTGAGCGACCGGGTGCGCTGACGGATCGCCGCGATCGTCAGGCCGTCCCAGTTCTTCACCGGCAGCTCGTCGTTCGCGGTGAGGGACTTCGCGGCGTCCGGGCTCACCTCGGCCAGCAGCGCGGCTGCCTCCGCGTGGGCCGCGGCGGGCGTCGGCGCACCCTCGGCGGACGGCACCTTCGCCACATGCGCCGGGCGCACGGGCGTGGGGGTTGGCGGAGTTGCGGGCTGCGTCGGCTTCGCGGCTTCGGGCCGGTGGCCGGGCAGCAGGCTCCAGAGCGTCTCGGCGGCGGCCGGACTGACCTTCGCCAAGGTGTGGACTGCGGGGCGACCGGCGGTGCGTACCAGGCTGAAGAGTGGCGCGGCGGTCCGCCCGACTACCCAGCCCGCGAAGCGGAAAGTCTTGGTCAGCAACTTCTCCGCCGGGTCCGCCACGCGGCGGGCGACGTCGGTCAGCACGGGATCTCCTCCGAAATGTCGGCGGGAACGCGTTTTGGCAGTACCCGCGTGGGGTCTCGACAAACTCCATGGTGACAAGGCCGCGTTTCGGTGGCAGGCGTGGCAGGGTTTCCCCGGATCGATCGACGAGGAGGAGACCATGTCGCTTGACCGTCCGCAGGCGCCCGACCCCTACGCGTTGCTGCCCGCAGTCCCGTCATTCACGGTGACGAGTACCGACGTTTCCGCGGATACCCAGCTCGACCTGGCGCAGGTTGCCAAGGACGCCGGTGGTCAGGACGTTTCGCCGCAGCTGTCCTGGTCGGGGTTCCCGGCCGAGACGAAGAGCTTCGTGGTGACCTGCTTCGACCCGGACGCGCCGACGCCTTCCGGGTTCTGGCACTGGCTCGCGGTGAACCTGCCGGCCTCGGTGACCGAGCTCGCGACCGGCGCCGGTGCCGACGACAGCAGCCTGCCCAGCGGGGCGTTCCACGTCCGCAACGACTACGGCACTCGGAACTACGGTGGTGCGGCGCCGCCGCCCGGTGACCAGGTTCACCGCTACTACTTCGTCGTCCACGCGGTGGGTATCGAGGCCCTTGACGTCACGCCGGACGTCACCCCGGCGGTGGTGTCGTTCAACCTCGCGTTCCACACCGTCGCGCGGGGCCTGCTGGTCCCGACCTACCGGCACTGATACGCAGGTCAGGGGGCCGGGCACATTTTGTGCCCGGCCCCCTGGCGTTAGCGCTTTACGTCGGGGCTTAGGATCGTCCAGAGAGGACTGTTGAGGCACGATGGCCCTCTGACACCGCCGGTCGAGGTGGGCTTCTGGGTGCTGCCGGAGCCTCGGACCACATCGCTGATCGGCTCCTTGGGTGTGACTGCTGTGCAATATTGAGGTTCGGCAGCGTCCACACTGTTTCCCGACGTCTTCCCCCGACGAGGAGCGATGGTCCCTGAACAGCGCCGCCAGCAAATCGTGACCGCCCTGGGCACGCGGGGCATGGTGCGGGCGGACGACCTGGCCAACCAACTCGGCGTCTCGCTCGAGACCATTCGGCGCGACCTGAACGAGTTGGAACGCCGTGGCGAACTCACCCGTGTTTACGGAGGAGCCACGCGGGCCCCGAAACGATCGGAGAGCTGGGAGCGGCGAGTCGCCTCCCGGGTTCCGGCGAAGCGTGCGATCGCCCGCTACGCGATCCGTCTACTCCGGCCACAGCAGACGGTCGTGTTCGACATGGGCACCACGATCTACGAGGCGGCGAAGGCATTACCCGCCGACTGGGTCGGTTCGGTGCTCACCACCTCGGGCCATGTGGCCCAGCACCTCTCGGACTATCCGGGCGTCCGGGTGCAGTTGGTGCCCGGTCAGGTCCGAGAGGAGGAGCTGTCGGTCTCCGGCCCGGAGGCCGAACAAGTCTTCGCCGGCGGTTTCTCGGACGTCGCGCTGGTTTGCGCGGGCGGTGTGCACCCGCAGGCCGGGTTGACCGGCTGTCACGAGGGTGAGGCCGCGGTCCGGCGGCACATGATCGCGCGCAGCTTCGAGCGCTACGTGCTGGCCGACTCGTCCAAACTCGGGCGGGTCTCGCAGTACCGGGTCACCGATCTGAGTTCGATCACCGCGGTGATCACCGACTCGGAAGTGACGAAGGACGTGCTCGACGCGCTGGTCGCGCGAGGGCTGCGGGTGCACGTGGCGCCTCCGGTCCCGGTCGACCAGCCGGCGTAGGTCTCTCTTCGGGAGGCTCCGGGGCCTCCCGAAGAACTACGGTGGGTGCTTTGCCCTATTTGGGTATGCTCGTACTTGTCTGAGCAGAACTCTGAGGGGCGGGCGTCAACGGTGACCGCGACCTGGGCTGGTGTCTGCCGGCCGGTCGGGGCGGCTTCGGCCGGACTGGCGCTCGGGCTTGCCTGGACGTCGGGTGCGGTCGCCACGCCGGTGCCCCCTCTCGCGGACGACGTCGCCGCAGTCATGCACGTCGTCCAACTCGCGGACGAGCCGATCGCCGCGTACGCCGGAGGCCGGTCCACCGGAGCCGACCCGCTGGCCGGTACCCGTCCGCGCCGGGGACAGCGCCTCGCGCTGGACTCGGACGCCGTCCGGCGGTACCGCGACCACCTGGACCGGCAGCGCCGGGCAGTACTGGCCCGGCTGCCGGGCGTGCGGCCGGTGTACGCCTATCGGTGGGCGCTCAACGGCTTCGCCGCCGCGCTCACCCCGGATCAGGTGGCTGCCGCGCGTCGGCTGCCGGGTGTCCGGTCGGTCATTCGGGACGACGTTCACACGCTGGACGCCGTCGAGCCTGCCGGAACCACGGAGTTCCTCGGGCTGCCCGGACCGGGCGGAGCCTGGGCGCCGCTGGGCGGACCCTCGCGAGCCGGCGCCGGGACCGTCATCGGGTTCGTCGACTCCGGGATCTGGGCCGACCACCCGAGTTTTGCCGGGAAGCGCCCGCCTGCTCCGCGGTTCCGGGGCAGGTGCGACGGAAGTGCGCTGGAGGCGGGGCGGATCGTCGGGTCGTTCCGCTGCCGGGGTGCGGTGGTCGGCGCCCGCTGGTACCTCGACGGGCTCGGCCGGAAGACGCCGGACGTGTCCGACCCCCGCTCACCGGCCGACTCCGACGGGCACGGCACGCACACGGCGGCGGTGGCCGCAGGCTCCGACGGCGTTCCGGCGACGCTCGGCACCCTCTCGGGGGTGGCTCCTGCAGCCCGGATCGCGGCGTACAAGGCCTGCTGGCGCGTCGACGGGGAAGCGACCTGCGCGGAGTCCGACACGGTCGCCGCTGTGGACCAGGCGGTCGCCGACGGCGTCGATGTGCTGAACGTGGCGATCGAGGGCGCGTCCGGGGGTTCGCCCGCCGACGATCCGCTCGCGGCCGCCCTGTACCGGGCCGCGCAGGCCGGGACGTTCGTCGCCACCTCGGCAGGCAACGGCGGACCGGCCGCCGACACCGCCCACGGCAAGCCATGGCTCACCACGGTCGCCGCCGGAACCTACGACCGGCGTCCGGTGGCCGGCGTGCGGCTCGGGGACGGCACCCGCCTCACCGGTGTGGGCCTCGGCACCGGAACCTCGCAGCGGCCCCTGGCTGACGCCGCCGACGCTGCCGCGCCCGGCGTCCGGAAGACCTCGGCCCAGCAGTGCCGGCGGCAGTCGCTCGATCCGGCGAAGATCCGCGGCCGGATCGTGCTCTGCCTCCGGGGCGGCAACGGCCGGGTGGAGAAGAGCGCCGAGGTCGCGCGGGCGGGCGGCGTCGGCATGGTGCTCGCGAACCCGAACGTCGACGAACTCGCCGCCGACGTGCACGCGGTCCCGGCCGTCCACGTCGACAACGGCGCCTACCAGCGGCTGCGGGACTACATCCGGTCGTCGCGTCCGACCGCCGCGCTCGAACCCGCGCGGATGCGCTCGACCGGCGTCACGCGCCCCGAGGTCGCCGAGTACTCCGCACGCGGCCCGGACGGCGACTCGCTGGCGCCCGACCTGATGGCGCCGGGCACCGACGTTGTCGCCGCGGTCCCGCCCGCCCGGACCGGTACGCCGTTCGGGCTCCGCTCCGGTACCTCGGTCGCCGCACCCCAGGTTGCGGGCGCGGCGGCACTGCTGCGGAGCCGATACCCGCGCTGGTCGCCCGCCGCGGTGAAGTCCGCGCTGCTGACCTCGGCGACGACCAGGGACGCCGCCGGAACGCCGATCACTACCCAGGGTGGCGAGATCGCCGGGCCGGCCGAGTACGGGTCGGGCGCGCTGTCGGTGCGACAGGCGCTGGAGCCCGGCCTGATCTTCGACTCGGCGGCGGCCGCCACCGCGCCGTACAGCGCGCAGAACACTCCCGCGGTGGTGATCGGTGCGCTGGCAGGCGTCCGGACCGTACGGCGGACCGTGACGAACGTCGGGGACACCACCGCGGAGTACGTGGCACGCGTGGACGAGCCACCCGGCGTCGACGTGGCGGTCAGCCCGGCCCGGCTGACCCTCCGACCGGGAGAGACGGCCCGGTTCACGGTGACCGCGCATCGGATCTCGGCCCCGTACGACCAGCTGGCGGTCGGGGCGATCACCTGGTCGGACGGTGTCCACCGGGTGCGGATGCCGGTCGCGGTCACGCCGGTTGTCGTCGCCGCACCGCAGGCGGTGCAGCTCGGCGGCACGCTCACCGTCGTCCCCGGCTTCACCGGCAGGCTCAGTGCTCGGATCGCCGGGCCGGTGCCTGCGGTCGGGCACACCACCAGGCTGCGGGTGACCGGGAAGTCGTCGCGCTTCGATGCTTCCGCTCCCGAGGCGTCCGACCAGGTCGCGCGGTTCACCGTGACCGTGCCGGAGGGCACTGCGCTGGCCCGCTTCGCCACCGACGCCGAAGACCACCCGATCGGCACCGACTTGGACCTCGTGGTGTTCCGGGACGGCGAGCGGGTGGGGCGCAGCGGCGGATCGGCTGCCGATGAGCGGGTTGATTTGTCGACACCGGAAGCGGGCCGGTACGACGTGTACGTCCGGTTGATCGCGGCGCCGGGCTCCGGGCCGCTGCCGGTCCGGATGGATTCGTACCTGGTCTCCGACGGTGCGCCCGCCGCGGAGCGGTCGGTGAACACGGGGACGCCGCTGCGGCTGAGTGGCCTTCGACCCACTGGCCCCGGGCGATGGCTCGGTCGGATCGTCTGGTCCGACGGGGGGACAGGCGAGGCGACGACGCTGGTGAGCGGACGTACCGGGGTCAGCGACGGGCCCGTAGGCGACTGATCGCCGTACACAGCTCGCCGCGAGCCGAGAGTTCGGCGGCAACCGGTTCGAGCACGGCCTCGGCCGCCACCTGCTCCACCCGGCTCCGGATCCGACGCCGGGCGAGCGCTGCCCGCCGCCGCGCACCGAACGCCCCGAGACGCGCGCTGAGGAAACCCAGGATCAACCCGACGACGACGCCACCCAGCAGCATCGCGGTGGGCACCGGAACGTCCCACCCGCCCGCTTCGAGATCCGGCAGTGGCGGCTCGGGCAGCCGGAACCAGTCCAGGACGAACAGGCCGATCAGCCAGAGTGCGCCGGCCAGCGCGGTCAGCGCCAACAGGTTCTGCACGACTCGGATCAGCGCCCACCAGCGGGGGCGCCGAGCCAGGCCCAGGTCAGCACCGGCGACCGCGCGGTCGAGCAGGTCGGGGAGTTGTTCACGGCGGCCGGTGGCGGCGCGGGTCAGGACCGTCGGCCACGGATCGGGTAGACCCGCGGTGGTGCGGTCCACGAGGTTCCGGAGTGCGGTGTCGACTCGGGCCTGCTGCACAGCCGAGGGGCCCGGGAGTGCGGTGCGGACGAGTTCGCTCGGGTTGTCCGGACCTGAACCCAGCCGCGCACCCGGCAGCCCGAGACGCGTCGCCGCGCTCGGACGCACCCGCGCCAGCCAGCGGGTCATCGGCCACCCGGTCGCGGCCCTGGTCCGGCTGCGGTGGGTGCGGGCGACGGCCAGCGCGACGGCGTCCGCACCGGAGGCCTCGGTCAGCGCACCGATCACGGCCGCCCGGTCGGCCCGGTCGACGTCCGAGGCTCCGGACGGGCCGCAGACCGGTTCCAGCTCGTCGCCGAGTGCACGCAGGTCGGCGTTCAGCCGCCGTACCGACGCCTCGTGCGCGGCCACCGCGTCGACCAGCCGGGAGCGCAGCGCGGGCACCCCGTCCCCGGTCCGTGCGGAGACCGGTAGCACCGGCACGCCGTCCAGCCCTTCCCGCTGCAGCAGCCCACGCAGGTCGGCCAGCACGCCGTCGCGGGCCGTGGTGGGCACCCGGTCGATCTGGTTGAACGCCACGACCGTGACGTCGGCGTGCGTGCGCAGCGGGCGCAGGTAGTGGTCGTGCAACGCCGAATCGGCGTACTTCTGCGGGTCGACGACCCAGATCACCAGGTCGACGAGCTCCACCAGCCGGTCGACCTCGAGCCGGTGGTTCACCTTCACCGAATCGACATCCGGCAGGTCGAGCAGCACCAGCCCGGCCAAATCATCGGCACCCTCGTCACCCAGGTGGTGCCGACGCTGGACGCCCAGCCAGTCGAGCAGCGGCGCAGCACCGTCCGGGTCCCAGATCGCCGCCTGGGCCGTCGACGTCACCGGGCGACGCAGGCCGGTCGCCGCCAGCTCCGTGCCCACCAGCGCGTTGAACAGCGACGACTTGCCGCTCCCCGTGGTGCCGGCCAGCGCGACGACCGTGTGCTCGGCTCCGAGCCGCAGCCGCTGGGCGGCCTTACCGGACAGCCGCTCGGCGGTCGCCAGCGCGTCCGGGTCGAGCCGCGCGGGGCCGAGCGCGACGATCCGGTCGAGCGCGGCGAGACGCGGCGCGAGCGCGGGTTCGGCGGCCGATCGGGCGAGCAGTGTCATCGCACCAGCCCCGGTTGCCGCAGGTACGAGCGCAGCGCGGTCTCGAACTCGGCCAGCGCGTCACGGAGCGCCGTCGTCTCGTCAGCGGTGGGCGCTACGGCGTCCACCCGCTCCGAGAACCGCTGCTGCTCGTCGTCCAACAGCGTTTCGACGGTCGTCAGCAGGTCGTCGCGAGCCCGGGCCGCGAGGGTCCGGACCGCGGCGTCGCCGAAGATCGCCTCGAGCACCTTCTGGCTGACCGCGGACGTCCCACCCGCAACCACGACCTCCAGGCCGGTGAGGCCGGCGGTCTGGGCGAACACCGCGAGCATCAGGACCAGCCCGGCGCCGTTCACGCCGAACGACGTCAGCCGCGCGACGCTCCGGCGGTGGCCGCCTTCGTCCCGGACCAGGTCGAGCACCCGCTCCTGCCAGGCGCGGATCTCGTGCTCCAGGCGGGGCCCGAACTCGGCCGACGACCGCCGCAGCTCGTCGCGGATCAGCGCGCGCCCGGCGGGGCTGGACCGCCACAACTCGGTGGTCTGCTCGGCAGCCCGGTCGGACGCCGCCCGCACGAGCGCGTGCAGGTTGCCCTCGACGGCGTGCTCCACGGCCTCGGCGGCTGGCGGGCGGCCGGTGAAAAACGCGGTGACCCGGTCGCGGAGCGCCCCGATCTTGGCTTCCAGGTTGCGGGTGAACTGGCCGGTGCCGACGAACTCCTGCCAGCGGGCCAGCACCTCGCCGCGCAGCACGGTGCCGCTGCGCACGCCCTCGTCGACGGCGTCCACTGCGGCCTCGTAGCGCTCGGCGGCCTGGCCGCGTAGCTCGCCTGCGGTTCGCAACTGCTGGTCCAGCTGGTCGGAGAGGCCGGTCACGCGGTCGTGGAGGCTGGTCAGTGCCCCGGTCAGCGTCGTGCGGATGACCGCGTCCCTGGCGTCGGCGTCGGCCGCGAGATCGTCCAGCCAGATGCCCAGCTGGGCGATCTGCGCATCCGGGATGCGCTCGGCTTCCAGCTCGACCTCGGGGATCGCGAACACGGCGGTGTCGCCGAGGTGCTCGGCGGCGAGCATCGAACGGAGGTGGTCGCCGATCTCCTTGACACCCTCGGGCGGCACCCGGTTGAGGACGATCGCGAGTGCGGTGGTGCGCTGGGCTGCGGTGTGCAGGAGGTCCCAGGGGACGGCGTCGGCGTAGCGGGCGGCGGTGGTGACGAAGATCCAGAGGTCCGCGGCGGCCAGCAGCTGACCGGCCAAATCCCGGTTCTCGGCGACGACCGAGTCGATGTCCGGCGGATCCAGCAGCGCGAGCCCCTGCGGTACGGCGTCATGCGGCACCAGCTGCAGCGTGCGCGCACCCGCGTCGGCATCCGGCCCGGAACCCGACCCGGAAGGCCGCCCGGTCGTCCGCGACAGCCCCGGCAGGATGCGGTCGGTCTCGAACCACCCGACGTCGTCCGGGTGGCAGACGAGCACCGGCGCGCGGGTCGTCGGCCGGAGCCACCCGGCCTTCGTCACCTCGGCCCCGACCAGCGTGTTCACCAACGTCGACTTGCCGGCCCCGGTGGAGCCGCCGACCGCGACCAGCATCGGGGCGTCCAGCTGGCGCAACCTCGGCAGCAGATAGTCGTCCACCTGACCGACGAGCTCGGACTGCGACCGGCGGGCGCCCTCGGCGTCCACCACCGCCAGACCGAGCCGGACCCGGGCCACCGAGGCGCGCAGCGCCTCCAGCGCGTCGGCGAGCCGTGGACCGTCCATGCCCGAGGTAGTGACCGCAATGGGGGCACCTCAACCACTCGCGGTTAGGATCGGCGTCGTGGGCGGTCAGCCGTCCACCGGGGAGCTCGGGTCAGCCGGGCTGAGAGGGCGACCATCGCGTCGCCGACCCGTGGAACCTGCTCTGGGTAATGCCAGCGGAGGGAGAACCGGCGCTTCGCCGGAACACTTCACGCCCCAACGGCTCATCCCGGTGCTCGACTCCGGAGGAAACCGGATGCGCACCCCACGTTTACTTACCGCTGTACTACTAGTCGCGGCACTCGCGGCGTGCTCGTCGTCGGACGACGACACCAAGACCGAGTCCAAGACCGTCACGCTCGTCACCCACGAGTCGTTCGCGGTCAGCGACGCGGTGCTGGCCGACTTCAAGAAGCAGAGCGGCCTGACCGTGAAGGTCCTCCGCAGCGGCGACGCCGGCGCGCTGGTGAACAAGGCCGTGCTGAGCAAGGGCAACCCGCAGGGCGACGTGCTGTTCGGCGTCGACAACACGTTTCTGTCCCGGGCGGTCGGCGCCGACATCTTCACCGAGTACGAGGCGAAGGGTCTCGACGGCGTCCCGGCCGCGCTGACGCAGGGCACCGATGGCAAGGCCACCCCGGTCGACTACGGCGACGTCTGCGTCAACTACGACAAGGCCTGGTTCGCCGGCAAGAAGATCGCGCCCCCGGCCAGCTACGCCGACCTGCTGAAGCCCGCCTACAAGGACCTGCTCGTGGTCGAGAACCCGGCGACGTCCTCGCCAGGGCTCGCGTTCCTGCTCGGCAGCATCGCTACCGAGGGCGAGGACGGCTGGAAGGACTACTGGACGAAGCTGAAGGCGAACGGCGCCCTGGTCGTTGACGGCTGGGAGGAGGCCTACCAGCAGCGCTTCACGATCGGCTCGCAGGGCAAGGGCGACCGGCCGCTGGTCGTCTCGTACGCGTCCAGCCCGCCCGCCGAGGTCGTCTACGCGGAGAAGAAGCCGGCCGACGCGCCGACGGCGGTGGTCACCGACACCTGCTTCCGCCAGGTCGAGTACGCCGGTCTGCTGGACGGCGCGGAGAACCCGGAGAACGGGAAGAAGCTGCTCGACTTCCTGCTCTCGCCGGCGTTCCAGAAGGACGTCCCGCTGCAGATGTTCGTGTTCCCCGCGGTCGACGGCACGCCGCTGCCGGCCGAGTTCACGAAGTACGCTGCGGTTCCCGCGAAGCCGCTGACGCTCCCCGCCGACCAGATCACCAAGAACCGTGAAGCGTGGATCGACGAGTGGACAAACGCCGTCTTGCGCTGAGCGTCGTTCCGCTCGCCTTCCTCGCGGTCTTCTTCGCCTATCCGGTCGCGTCCCTGCTGAGCCTCGGGCTCGGTGAGGGCGCGCCGGGCGAGCTGCTGACCGATCCGGGCGTGCGCAGCGTGCTCTGGTTCACGGTCTGGCAGGCGACGGCCTCCACCGTGCTCACCGTGCTGATCGCGCTGCCCGGCGCGGCGATGCTCGCCCGTTTCGCCCTGCCCGGGCGGGCGCTGCTGAAGGCGCTGGTCACGGTGCCGTTCGTGCTGCCGACCGTCGTCGTCGGGGCGGCGTTCCTCGCGCTGATCGGCCCGGACGGGCTGCTCGGCGTCGAACTCGACCGGACGGTCTGGGCGATCCTCGCCGCGCACGTGTTCTTCAACTACGCGGTCGTGGTGCGGATCGTCGGCAGCGTCTGGGCGCAGCTCGACCGTCGGCAGGAGGAGGCCGCCCGGGTACTCGGCGCGTCGCGGCTCTCCACGTTTCTGCGGGTGACCCTTCCGGCGCTGCGGCCCGCGATCGCCGCGGCGTCGTCGGTGGTGTTCCTGTTCACGTTCACGTCGTTCGGCATCGTGCAGATCCTCGGCGGCCCGGAGTACGCGACGCTCGAGGTCGAGATCTACCGCCGGACGGTCTACCAGCTCGACCTCTCCGGCGCGGCGGTGCTCTCGCTGGTGCAGTTCGCGGCGGTGGCCGTGCTGCTGCTCGTGGACGGGCTGCTCACCGGGCGGCAGCGGGCCGCGCGGCTGGCCGAACCGACGCCCAGGCGCCCGCGCGGCCCGGCCGAGTGGGCGTTCGTCGGCGTCAACCTCGTGGCGCTGGTCGGTCTCCTGATGACGCCGCTGGCCGTGCTGGTCGAGCGGTCGTTCGCGACCGCGGACGGCTACGGCCTCACGTACTGGCGGGCGCTGGCGCACTCGGACACGTCGAGCACGCTGCCGGTACCGGCCTGGGAGACCGTGCTGACCTCGCTGCGGTACGGGATCGCCGCGACCGCGATCGCGGTGCTGGTCGGCGTCTGTGCCGCGGTCGTGCTGGTGCGTCCGGGGCGGCTGAGCGGAGGGTTCGGGCTGCTGCTGATGCTGCCGCTCGGCACATCCGCGGTGACGGTCGGTTTCGGGTTCCTGATCGCGCTCGACGAGCCACCGCTCGACCTGCGGGACTCGGCTCTGCTGGTGCCGTGCGCGCAGGCGCTGGTGGCGGTGCCGTTCGTGGTCCGTGCGGTGTTGCCGGTACTGCGGGCGATCGACAACCGGCTCCGTGAGGCCGGTGCGGTGCTCGGCGCGACACCGCTGCGGGTCTGGTGGCGCGTCGACGCTCCGTTGGTCTGGCGTCCGCTGGCCGCCGCCGCGGGGTTCGCGTTTGCGATCTCGCTCGGCGAGTTCGGCGCGACCGTGTTCATCGCCCGCGCCGACAGCCCGACGATCCCGGTGGCGATCGCTCAGCTGCTGGGTCGGCCGGGAGCGGTCAACAGCGGTCAGGCGATGGCGTTGGCCACGATATTGATGGTCGTCTGCGCGACGACGCTGATCGTGCTCGACCGGCTGCGGCCGAGTAATGCCGGAGGAGAGCTGTGAGCCTGTCGGTCGCTGGCGTGTCGGTCCGTTTCGGCAACAAGAATGCACTTTTGGACGTTGATCTCGAGGTCGCCGACCATGAGGTCGTCGCCGTCCTCGGTCCGAGCGGGAGCGGGAAGAGCACGCTGCTGCGCGTCGTGGCCGGACTGCAGGAGCCGTCCTCCGGAACCGTCCGCCTGGACGACGTCAACGTCACGCGCGTCCCGCCGCACCGCCGTGGCGTCGGGCTGATGTTCCAGGACCACGTGCTGTTCCCGCACCGGGACGTGGCGGGCAACATCCGCTTCGGTAATTCGCGGGCCGACATCGGCTCGCTGCTGGGGCTCGTCGGCCTCCCGGACGCGGGTCGGCGGCGGGTCGACACGCTCTCCGGTGGTGAGCAGCAGCGGGTGGCGCTGGCCCGCGCGCTGGCGCCGTCGCCGAAACTACTGATGCTCGACGAGCCGCTGGGCCAGCTCGACCGGGAACTGCGCGAACGGCTGGTGGTGGAGCTCCGCCGTCTGTTCGTCCGCCTCGGCACCACCGTCCTGGCGGTCACCCACGACCAGCGCGAGGCGTTCGCGCTCGCCGACCGAGTCGTCGTGATGACCGAAGGGCGGATCGCCCAGATCGGGACGCCGCGCGAGATCTGGGAGCAACCCGCGTCCGAGTTCGTCGCCCGCTTCCTGGGGTTCACGAACATCGTGGACGTCGACGGTGGCGCGTCGACGCCGTGGGGTGCGGTCCCGCCGGCTTTCGCCGGCGAACGGATCCTGGTCCGGCCCGCCGGGGTACTGCTCACTCCCACTTCCGGGGACGCCATGGGCAAGGTCGAAGTGGCGACTTTCGCGGGGGAGCGAGTCGACATCCTGCTGGCGATACCGGGCGCACCACCGCTGAAAGCGCACTGCCCACCGGCCACCGCGCCGGAGCCCGGCGACGAGGTTTCGGTACGCCTCGACCCGGCGCAGATCGTCGTTCTTCCCCGCGAGTCGCCCGAGTGAGGCGTTCCGGGTACAGACGGCACTGACGGGTGCGCGTCAGTTCCGACGACATAATCCAGCAACGTTTGTACGGTCCCTGGCCATGGGACCTTTCGCTGAACAGAACGTGAACGACATCGACGACGCTCCATCCGATCACGCCGGCGGGCCGAGCACGGCCGACCTGCTGGAGTCGGGTGCGCCAGCGGAGGCGACGATCGTGGCCAGCGGCTCGCTCGGTATGCGCACCCCCTACGGCGTCAGCCTGTACGAGTTCGTGCTGAACGTCGCTCGCCCGGACGCCGACGCGTACGAGGTGCGCATCGGCAACCCGGTGCCGTCGGCTGCGGTACCGCTGATCTTCCCCGGGGCGCGCGTGGCCGTCCGGGTGCTTCCGAGTGACGCCAACGCCGTCGCAATCGACTGGGAAGCAACGCTGGCCGCCGTCCAGCGTCCCGCGTGACCCGCGCGTCGTAGCGCGAAAGGTTCCCCCTCCCTGCGCGAAGACCTACCGCCGTTTTCTCACGGCGGTAGGTCTTCGCGCAGGGGTGTGTCTCAGTGCCGGACGAAGCCCGGAGCGCGGTGCAGCGCCAGCCGGGCCGGTGTGCGGGTCGGTGGCTCCTTGCGGACGAACGCCCGCCGCGCGGCGTCGAAACCGTGCCGGTCGTCGAACATGTCCTGTGCCATCTCGCCCAGCTCGCGCGCCTCGTAGGCGTCCAGCGGCCGGACGCTGAGATCCCGGTCCAGGACGTTGGCCTTCCGCCGCAGCGTCCGCTCCCGCAGGGCCTCGTCGCGGTACCGCAGCGCCACCTCGTGCAGCCAGTTGCCGAACGGGCCCGGATCCCGCGGGCCGACCTCGTCGACCATCCCCAGACGCTCGGCCTCGGCCACGCCGACCGGCAGCTTCTCGCTGAGCAGCCGCTTGGCCGCATCCGGGCCGACCCGGCGGGGCAGCGTGTAGGTGTGCAACTCAGAGCCGGTGAGGCCCATCTCGTAAAACGGGTTGAGCACAACGCCGTCGCGGGCGACGACCAGGTCCGCACCGAGCGGCAGCATCACACCGCCGGCACCGGCGCTGCCGCTGTACGCGGCGATCGTCACCTGGCTGCGGCACATGATGAGCTCGCGGCAGACGTCGTTGATCGCGGTGATGTTCGCCCAGGCCTCGGCGGCCGGGTTGGCCGGCGACACAGTGGCTTCGATCCTGTTCAGATCGATGCCGTTGCAGAACGGTCCGGAGCCGCCGCGCAGCACGATCGCCAGCGTGTCCTGCCGGATCGCGTGGCGGAGCACGTGCAGGGCCTGGTTGCAGCCTTCGGTGGAGAGCGCGCCGTTGTAGCAGTCGAGGATGACGTACCCGACCTCGCCGCGGCGTACGTAGTGGATTCGGCCGGGTCCGCAGTGCTCGACGGTTGCTGCCGCCGGGGTCGGCGCGGTCAGCCCTTCCGGCAGGTGGTCGCCGAGTACCAGGGCGGCGGGCAGTTTGACGCCGTTGGTGGCGCGCTCGGCGTCGTCCGGAATGCTCTTTAGGTGGCCCAGCCACACGCTGCCGGTTCCGGCAGCGACCAGCACGGCTCCGTCGCGGCACGCGACGACCGTGCCGGGCGGGTCCGACTGACGCGGGCCGATGTGCGCGTCGAAAGCCCAGACCCCTACCCCGGCGATCTCCGTGCGGACGCCCGGCGCACCGTCCGCGGCGCGGATCTTCCGGACGATGGCCTCGGCGGGGTCGTCCCAGGAGAACGCCCGGTCGGTCTGGCGCATCGTGGGGCGGACGTGCGTCTTCGCCAACCGTTCGAGAGGTGTGGGGCGGAAGTCGGGGTCGGAGATCTTGGCGAGGACCTCTTCGATGCAGCTCATCGCGGCGTCGGTGACCGGACCGTTGTAGAGGCTCGATTTTGTCGGTGGATCGATCGGGATCGAGAACGTGCGGGTGGCCCACACCGGGCCGGCATCCATCTCCTCGACGGCTTGGAGCGCGGTGACGCCCCATTCGCTCCGGCCTTCGGTGATCGCCCAGTCGAGGCTGGACGGGCCGCGGTCGCCCACGGGACCTGGGTGGATGATCACTGTCGTCCACTTCTGCCATACTTCCGTGGGGACGCGCTCCTTGAGGAACGGGCAGAGGATCAGCTCGGGGTCGGCGCGTCGGGCCGCGTCGGCTATCGATTCCGCGTCGCGGGCGAATTCCACGGCCACCGTGTGGCCCTGGTCCCGGAGCGCGCACCAGACGCGCTGGGTCAGCCCGTTGAACGACGAGACGAGCAGCAGGATCCGTAACGAACGCGGGCTTTGCTTGGGTTGTGTTTTGGGGCGGCTGTTGCTTCTTCTACGGAAAGTAAGCAGAAGACTACGCATGCGGGTTAGTGTGCCCTGTTGTCTGGTGCTGTGGGGGGCGCTGCCCTGACCTGCGACAACGCCCCCAACATGTCCGTTAACGGGGCTTTCTTACGGAGCCAGTGCCTCGTCCACGTAGCACCATTTCCAGCTCTCGCCCGGCTCGGCGGACTGCACCACGGGGTGCTTCTCCTCGTGGAAATGTGCGGTCGCGTGCTTACCACGGGATGAGTCGCAACACCCCACATGTCCACACTCCAGGCAGGTGCGGAGATGTACCCAGCGCCAGCCGATTTCTAGACATTCTTTGCAGCCATTACCCTGCGGCGGCGTTTCCTTCGCTTCGGCGAGATGTGTGCAGATTGCCAACGTGCCTCCTTGATCGCTCCACCCATTGTTCCCGGTGGTCGGAGCGGTGGCTGGCACGATGGGGGCGGCGACCGGCAGGTCGGTTCACGAGGGGGGTCAGGTGCATTTCGAGACCGCAGATCTGGTGGCGGTGTTCGGGCTGATCATCGGGGCGGCATTCGTTGCCGGTCTAGCCCGGAAACTGCGGATTTCGCCCCCGATTCTGCTCGTGCTCGTCGGGTTGGGCGTGTCGTATCTGCCGGGCATCCCGGACTACACGCTGAACCCCGAGCTCGTTCTGGCGCTGTTCCTCCCGCCGCTGCTCTACTCAGCGGCCTGGCGGAGTTCGGCTCGCGGCTTCCGGTTGAACAAACGGCCGATCCTGCTGATGTCGGTCGGCTACACGCTGTTCAGCACGGTGTTGGTCGCCGTGGCAGCGTGGGCGCTAATCCCGGACATGCCGCTGGCGGCCGCGTTCGCGCTCGGGGCGATCGTTGCGCCGCCGGACGCGGTGGCGGCCACCGCGGTCGGCCGCGAGCTCGGCATGCCCCGGCGCTACCTGCAGGTGCTGCAGGGCGAGAGCCTGGTGAACGACGCGACCGCGCTGACCGCGTACCGCGCGGCGGTGGCCGCTGCCGCCGGTGGCATCACGCTGCTGGAGGGCGGCGGGATGTTCCTGCTGGCCGCCGGCGGGGGCGTCGTCATCGGTGGGCTGCTCGGCTACCTGCTGCGACAGGTGCGCAGGCGGATCGAATCGCCGGTGCTGGAGAACGCGCTGAACTTGGTGGTGCCGTTCGCGGTCTACCTCGCGGCCGAGAGCGTCCACGCGTCCGGGGTGCTGGCGGTGGTGATCACCGGGCTCTACCTCGGCAACACCGCGACCGACACGACGCCGCAGGCCCGCCTCCAGGCCGACGCGAACTGGGAGGTGATCGACTTCGTCCTGGAGTCGATCGTGTTCGCGTTGATCGGTCTGCAGCTGCCCGCCGTGATCGCCGAGTTGGAGGGGCAGGACACCGGGTCGGTCATCTGGTGGTCGGCGGCGATCCTGGGCGTGACGATCGTGGGCCGGTTCCTCTGGGTGTTCCCGTCGTCGTATCTGGTTCGCTGGATATCACCCGCTGTGCGGGCGCGAACACCATCGCCCTACTGGCCGACACCCACGGTCAACTCGTGGGCCGGGATGCGCGGTGTCGTCTCGCTCGCGGCGGCGTTCGCGCTGGCGCACGACTTCCCGCAGCGAGGCTTGATTCTCTGGCTGACGTTCGTGGTCGTGTTCGGCACGCTGGTGATCCAGGGATTGACGCTGCCCGCGTTGATCCGGCGGCTGGGTGTCAGCGGTGGCGACGACATGAACGACCGGCTGGCCGAGGCGAACGCGCAGCACCAGGCCGCGCGGGCGGCGACCGGGCGGCTGGAGGAGCTGGTGGTGCGGGCGCCGCACCCGCCGCCTTCGGAGGTCGTGGGGCTCCTGAAGCACTACTCGGAGTACCGGGCGAACAGTGCGTGGGAACGACTCGGCGGCGGGCTGTCGCACGGCGGAAAGGAGACGCCTGGTGCGGCGTTCCGTCGGCTGCGGCAGGAGATGCTGCAGGCCCAGCGGTCGACGTTCACCCGGCTGCGGAACCTCGGGGAGCTGGATGACGAGGTGATGCGGGAGATGGTGCGGGAGCTCGACCTCGAGGAGACGATGCTCGGACGGCACGAGGACCCGGCGCCGCACGCGCCGTCGCGTCCTGCTGCGTCCGCGGAACCGTCGCCGTCCGGGTCGGGTGCGTCGTCCGGGTCGGGTGCGTCCTCCGGGTCGGCACCGTCCGGTTCGGGGCCGTCCGGGTCGGCACCGTCCGTCGAGGGGGCATCGCCCGCCGCCTCCGACCGGCAGTCGGAGGCGGACTCCAAGCCGTGAGCTGGAGGGCTACTGCGCCGGCGGCGGCGCCGGCGGCAGGGCCCTCGGCGGGTGATGCGTCGTGTAGTACTTGAGCGCGTCGTCGGCGAGCTTCTTCGTCGCGCTGGAGTTGGCCATCGCCCCCAGCGGCACACCCGCGAACGGCACGAACTTCATCGCCATCTTCTTGACCGCGGCCAGCCCCGCCATGCGCGCCAGCTGCCAAGCCAGCTCGCTGTAGGCACGGCCCGCCCCGGAGCCGAAGTTACGGATGCGGTCCGGAAGGTGCTTGGTGAGCGCCGTCGGGTCCTGCTGCCGACGCGCGACGTCGATCGCCGTGCGGGCGGCGTCCACCGCGGGCTGCAACCCGCGGATGACGAGCAACTCGGCCGCCCGGTCCGGGTGCGTCGGGTCGTAACCGAGCGCTGCGGCGATGTGCAGCACCATCCGAGCCTGGTTCCAGGCCAGAACGCCCACATCCACGACCGCGCCGATCGCACCGGCAGCGCCTGCGGCTGCGCCGGAGTACTTGCTCAGCCGGACGAACCGGGTCTTGATGACGGGGACCCAGACCCGGTCGGCGACGTACGGGTGCGCGGCACGGGTCCGAGCCATCCACAGCGCGGCCTCGGGGCCGAACCGCTCAACCGCGGCGAGCGCGAGAAACTCGGGCGCGTGGGTAGGGTCTGCTTTCATCCGGGCGAGCAGACTCGCCGGGATGGCGTTCGGGATCTCGCCGGTGCCGGCGGTGGCTTGGGCAGCGTCCGGGCTCATACCCGCGGGCGGCACCATCATGATGACGTCGGTGCCGGGGTCCTGCGGCGCGTTGGACCCCCAGACGGGAGCAGCCGCCTCCCACGCCGGGGCGCTCGGAATCTCGGAGCCGCTCGAGTCCTGATCGTGCGACCCGTTCGGGCTACCGTGGGCGCGCTCGCCGTCCGGCGCGTTCCGCGTGTCCGCGGCCCGCTGACCGTCAGCAGCGGGTCGGCCGTCCTGGGCGCCTCGATCGTTCTGGCCGTTCTGGCCGTCCGTCGTAGGTGATGCGCCCTCGGCCGAGCTCCGATCGGTCGTCGCGACCGAACCCCAGGCAGGCGCCGAGGGCGCCTGAGCTTCGTTCCCCGGGGCGGCCGGTGACGGGGCCTGGGGTGGCGCGGGAGGCGTGCGGTCGACGGGGGTGACCACGGTCGGCACCTCGTCGGCAGGCAAGACTCGAGTGGGGTTCGGGGTAGCGGACTCAGGGCGGCGCGTGGTGTCGTCCATAGCACCTCCGAGCGTACGTACCCCCGTCGAGCCCGCCGCCGCGCGGACCCGCCTACTGCTTTGCTCCCGGCGAACCGGTCCCTGTATCCTCGGACGCCAGGTGGCCTGGCACAGGCCCCGGGAGGCTTCGCCTAGTCCGGTCTATGGCGCCGCACTGCTAATGCGGTTTGGGGTTTACCCCCCATCGAGGGTTCAAATCCCTCAGCCTCCGCTCCCACCAGCTCGTATGCACTTCGGCGCATACGAGCTGTCGTGCGTCTGGGACTCAGAGTTATTCCCGCAGCACGTGGCCCATTAGCTTGGCGGCGTCGTGTGTGTACCGCTCGGTCACGGTGTTGCGGGAGTGCCCGCGGTCGGCGCTCTGGCGTTGGCTTCCTCCTGTCCCGACGCAAGCATCGACGGAGAGGGCCACGCCGGGGAAGCGCGCCGAGCGCAGGCGGCGAAGGTCAGCACATGGGCCGCGGTCAAGCGCGCGCGACGGCTCACCGGACCTGCTGTTCTTCGTCCACAAACGCCAGCGACATGCCCATCTACGAGACCGCGCCCCTTACCCGCGCGGCCTGGCGAAGAGGTGGAGTCGGAGTTCATCGGCCTCGTGCCACCTCTTGCGTAACTCCGAACGCATGAGCCCGGGGAGTGCCGCGAACGGTGACAGCAAATAGGTGGGCTCATCACCGAAATCCCTATTAGTGACGCTCTACGTGGTATGGCGACGGCGTTCTTGCGCCCCAGGTATGGCTGAACCATGTGACCCTGTCCGTACGTGACTCATCTGAACGTCGGCGATGACGCGCTGTACCGAAGTGTTCCGGACAGATGTGAGCGCACAGGGGGAGAGTTCCATGGAGCGTCGGCCGTTGCGGGACGTGATGCAGGAGCACCTGAGCCCGATCACCGAAAGCTCGTCGATCACGGCTCTCCGCCGTAGCATCTCGTCCCTGTCTATCGGCTTGGGGATCCTCGGCGTCGTAGCCGCGATCTCGATCGTCACAGGGGTGACGTCGTGGGCGTACGCACCAGGCGTGCTCCTGCTCATTATCGGCGGTGTGCTCGGCGGGATCTCTTTCTACACGGTGTTCGACATCTACAAGTCTCGCCAATTCGGCCTGTGGGCGGCGATAGCAACTGCGTCCGGTGCTGTGGCATACGGACTGGCGGTCGCATTTTCCTGAGCGAGGTTGATCGCTTGGTGTAGCGAGTATTTGCGGGGGTCCCGTGTCCTTCTCCGTTCACCCGGCCGCGCTCAATGCGTACGCTGATCAGTTGCGGCGCGCCAGAGACGATGCCGGACTGACGAAAAGCTATCTCGATCGCTATCGGGTCCAGGGCAAGGCTGACGATGGCCTGTATCTCAAGCTTCTCGGTAATTCGCACGAGCAGGCAATGGGCGCCGCGCTGACGACGATCGGTACCCTGGTCGAGGTTCTCAATGGAAGCCAGTACAACATGGCGGCGGCGTCGTCCTATTATCGTGCGGCCGACGCGCATTCGGCGGCAAGGATAGACGCCACTCTGCCGGGGGTTCGGCCTACGCGCCCTACGTCGATCGAACGCGACTGGCGCAATGATCCCTGCGCGCCGAGCTTTCGTGAGAACCGTGAGCCGGCAGACCGTTTGGTCCCTGTCGAAGCGCCGGACTACGATCATCCATTCTCATTTCTCGACTACCTGAGCGTCTCAGAGTGGACGCTCAAAGCATTTGAAGTCGCGATAGGTCTGAATCCATTGGATTATCTTACCGAGAAACTTGCCGGCGACTGGGAGGCGTTTGGGAAGGCCGGCAAGGCGCTGGGAAACAGTGCGAACGCTGTTCATGACGTGGCGCACAACGTCCAAGGCGGCGACATCGCGCTCCGGTCGTTCTGGACAGGTAATGCAGCGAGCGCGGCAGATCGCTACTTCACGATGCTCGCTACCAAGTCCGACGACATCGTGGACCCGCTTCGGGAAGCCTCCAAAGAATATGACAGTCTGGCGGTTGGGATCTGGAATGCCTCTCAGTACCTGTCCGGCACGGTCAAGAACATGGTCGATAACGCGATCATCGCGGGCATAGCGTTCGCGGCCGGCACCATCACGATCGAATCCGGTATCGGACCGATCATCGGATACAGCGGGGGCGCGTTCGCGCTTGCGATGATCATTATCGAGTGGAATGCGGCGCTGGAAGTCGTGACCGACATCTACAACCGCGTTCAACTCTGCATCGGAGTCATCCAGAGCGCGGGCGCGAAGCTCTACAATGCGCGGTTCCCGGACATCGGCACCGACGCCTACCACCATCCGCTTGCCGATCGTCCCGCGGAGGTTCGGTGACCATGCACGAGAGCGTCTACGAGATAGCAGGAGACGATCGACGACTGATACAGCTCTGCCGTGATGCGCTGAACAGGCTTGCTGAGGGGGCGAACGAGGCGCTCCGAGAGATGGCCACAGAAGTTCTCCGAGGAGATCTTGATCTTCGCGCAGCGGTCAACTCGGACTACTACGGGGCAGAACTCGGCCGTGCGGTCGAGAGTTTCCGCAAGTATTACCACGGCCTATCACCGGCCGACAGGAGCGAATTGATGGAAGAGGGGCGAAGCCTCGCGGCCCGTTTGATTACTTCAGACGCAACATAAGCTCGCATGTCATGGGGTAGCAAGGCACACACCGCCTGGCTGGATCGGTACGGATTGGTACCGCCTGTGCCGAGGTCCTACGCTGATCGGCACCCAGCAGTCCACACCGGACGAGGTGCGATGTGCGTCGGCGACTGGCTTGTGTCCTGATCGGCACCACAGTGCTGGCTCTGAGCGGGCCGGTTCCCGCGGCCTCGGCCGCGCGGCCGGCCGCTGAGCTGCCGTCGTGTTCCCCCACCGGCCTCGACGTCGGACGCAGCCCGACCGAGCCCAGCTGGATCCGTGACCTCAACGACCGAGGCGAGCTGGTCGGCACGGTGAACCGGTGGATCCCGACCAGCCACCGAGAGCAGCCGTTCGTCTGGCGGAAAGGCGTGCTCACGCTGCTGGACAAGGGCGGGTGGACCTACGGCGAGGCGGTCGCGATCAACAACCGCGGCCAGGTGCTCGGCACCGGCCGGACGGAGCCATTGCGGGTCGACAACGTCATCCTGTGGGACGCGCAGGGCAACCCGACCAAGCTCAACGCGACCGAGGACGGCGACTCGCGGGCCTACGACCTCAACGACCGGGGCGACGCGCTGGTGCGGCTGGAGAACTCGCTGGGCATCTGGCGCGCCGGCCGGTTCACGCCGATCCCGGAGCCGGAGGGGCGCCGCTTCACCGAGCCCGCGACGCTGAACGAGCGTGGCTGGGCGGTCGGCCGGTCGGACCTGGACGAGGGACACGGGCGGATCGACACCTGGGTGTGGGACGGCACGCGCCGCTGGGACATCACCTCGCCGTTGGGCGGCTCGCACGACTCGACGGTCGCGACCGCGCTGAACGTCCGCGGCCAGGTGGTCGGATACAGCGTGACCGTGGAGGGGAACCCGGGGGTCAGCTGGCTCTGGCAGCGCGGACGCCTGACGAAGCTCACCGCGCCGGGCGGGGACTTCAGCCCGGTCGACCTCGACGACCACGGCCGGATCCTCGGCACGGTCACGTCCGGCACCTCCCGGCACGTCGTGATCCGCGAGCCGTCCGGACGGTTCCGGAACCTCGGGACGTTCGGCGCGAACGGCCCCGACAGCGAAGTCACGCCGATCGCACTCAACAATCGGGGCCAGGTCCTCGTCTACGCCGGGCCGATCGGACAGCAGAAGGTCTGGCTCTGGCAGGCCGGCCGCGCGATCGAGCTACCTTCGCCGTCCGGGCACCAGCGGCTCTCGATTCCGCCGGGGACCAGCTACGTGTTGGCGATCCCGGACCCGCTGAACGAACGCGGCGAGGCCTACACGCAGGGCACCTTGACCAACTACCAGACCCACGGAGTGTTCTGGCCGCGTTGCGCGAACCCTAGGTAGCCCACGAGCACGTCCTGCCACGTGGGCGCCTCGCGGCTCCGGCGTCGCCCGACGGGCAGCGCCGTTGCGGCGTTTCTGGGAAGCTTCACGCCGTTCGATCCGGGCCGAACAACACCGAACGGGAGCGGAGAGGCGGCCCACGTGGGCGCTCGGATTGACTACTACGACGACCCGGACGCGCCCGCCGCGACCACGCTCGTGCCCTCGGCGAACGTCGTCGTGGCCAACAGCGTCGGCGAGGTTCTGCTGATTCGTCGGACCGACAACGGCAACTGGGCCCTGCCGGGCGGCGCGATGGATCTGAGCGAGTCGCTGCCGGCGTGCGGTGTGCGCGAGACGCGCGAAGAGACTGGCATCGATTGTGAGATCACGGGGCTGGTGGGCATTTATACCGACCCGAAGCACGTGATCCTCTACCGCAGCAACGGAGAGGTGCGGCAGGAGTTCTCCGTCGTCTACACGGCAAGTTACCTGGGCGGCGAGGCCACCGTGAGCACGGAATCCCGCGACGTGCGGTGGATCGCCCCTGGCGCTCTCGGCTCGTTGCCGATGGACCGATCCATGCGCCTGCGCCTCGACCACTACCTCCAGCGGCGCCCGACGCCGTACCTCGGCTAGCGGCAAGAGCCTGGCCTGACCGTCGCCGCGTCGCCGGCCTGCTTGGATGACTCGCATGGGCGCGACCGAACCTCCCGGACGCTGGGCAGGCGCGGCGATCGCGCGGCTGACTGCCGAAGCCGCGGAGATCCCGCCCACCCCGCTGCGCAGCTTTCCCCTCCCCGCCGACTGGGGCGTCACGCTCTGGCTGAAGGACGAATCGGCGCTCCCGACCGCGAGCCTCAAGCATCGCGCGGCCCGCGCGATCTTCCGGCATGCGATCGCGTCCGGGCGTATCACCGAGGGGACGACCGTCGTCGAGGCGACCGGGGGCAACGCCGCGGTGAGCCAGGCCTACTTCGCCCAGTTGCTCGGCCTGCCGTACGTCGCGGTGATGCCGGGCACGCCGAGCCCGGCCAAGGCCAGAGCCGTCGAAATGTACGGCGGGCGCTGCGAGTTCGTCACCCCGCCGCTGGCGATTTACGACGCAGCCCAGCGGTTGGCCGACGCGGTCGGCGGCCACTACCTTGACCAGTTTTCTGCCGCCGAACGCGCGCTCGACTGGCGCGGGGACGACGTAGCCGGCGAGATCTTCGCCGAAGTCCATCAGGAACCGGAGTGGATAGTCGTGGGGGCAGGCACCGGCGCCACGTCCGCGTCGATCGGGCGGTACATCCGGTACTACGGCTCGGAGACTCGCCTGGCCCTCGTCGACCCCGAGAACTCGGCGTACTTCCCGGGCTGGGCGTCCGGCGCGGCCGACTATGCCACCGGCATGCCGTCGCGAATCGAAGGTATCGGCCGTCCCCGCATGGAGCCCGGCTTCGTCCCGGAGCTGATCGACCTGGTCATGCCGGTCCCGGACGCGGCAAGTATCGCCGCAGCCCGCGCCGTTCGCACCGCGACCGGCCTGGCCGTCGGTGGCTCGACCGGTGCGAATCTCTGGGGAGCACTGCACTTGGTAGCGGGCATGCGTGACCGCGGCGAGGAGGGCACGGTCGTCTCGCTGATCTGTGACGCCGCCGACCGGCACCTGAGCACTGTCCACGACGACGTGTGGGTGTTCGGGATCGGGCTAGACCCCGGTCCGTACGCCGGTGCGATCCAGACCTTCCTCGACGGCGGTTCCTGGAGCTGACCCCCGACGTCGGGCCGTCGCCAGCAGCGGCTCCGCCAGCACCACGGCCAGCGCCACCAGGGACATCAACCCGCCGGCCAGCACCGTGCTCCGCACCCCGAACGCCGGCAGCAGTACCCCGCCGACCAGCGCCCCCGCCGTGATGCCGACGTTGAACGCCGTGGAGGTCGCCGCCGAAGCCATGTCGATGCCGCGCGGCGCGAGGTGCAGGATCCGCGCGCCTAGGACGGCGGCCAGACCGGCGAGTGCCGCGCCGGCGAGCGCGATCGACACGATGGCCACGCCTTGAGCGTCCCCAGAGTAGTAATGAAGGGTGAGGGCGACCACCTGCAGCACCACCACCCCCACCATCGTCGCCCACGCATTACGGTCGACCAGCAGTCCGACCAGCACCACCCCCACGACCCCCGCGATGCCGCGCACGAACAGCAGCGGCCCGATGGCGTCGGACGCGAAGCCGTTCACATCGGTGAGGTACGTGCTGATGTAGGTGAAGGCCGAAAACGCTCCGGTGGCCGCGAGGGTCAGCGCCACCATTAGCGCCCAGAAACGACCGGCGTCGGGCGACGTCGCGCGGGCGGCCGACGCGGCACCGGTGGGCGCCGACGGCACCAGGGCCGCCACGCTCGCCAGCAGCACCAGGCTCAGCACGCTCGCGGCCAGGAACGCTGCCTGCCAACCTGCCTGCTGGCCCAGCCAGGTCCCGACCGGCACTCCCAACACCGCGGCAAGCGAACTGCCGCCGGAGAGCACGGCCATCGCCCGCCCCTGCATCCGCGCCGGGAACAGGGGGGCGGCGATCGGCGTCACGATCGACCAGAACAGCGCCTGGCTCAACGCGGTGAGCAGCCGCGCCGCGAGCAGCACCCAGTAGACCCCGGCCAGCGCCGATGCGAGCGTGGTCACGACCAAGATGACCAGCAGGCCGATCAGGACCGCCTTCCGCGGCCAGCGCCGGGTCAGCGCGGTCAGCGGGATCGACGCCGCGACCACCACCAGCCCGTACCCGGTGACCAGCATCCCGACCGCGGATGGCGATACCCCCAGGTCGTCCGCGATGAGTGGTAGCAACCCGATCGGCAGGGTTTCCACCGTCACATACGTGAACGTCGAGAGGGACAACGCGATCAGCGCACCGAGTGCCTTGGCCATGCTTCCGGTGTAACACCTTTTGGTGGTAGCGTAAACCTCATGGCGCCGAGTGATCTGCGTATTGTTGGCGGTCACCTCGCGCTCGATTTGGTGAACACCGTCGAGCCACGGGTGCCCGGTGCTACCGACTTCCGCGAGCATCTGCACACGCCGGAGGACCTGCTGGACTGGGGTCTGCGCGCCGGGTTGCTCGACGCGGGTGAGGCGGAGTCGGTCCGTGCGGCCTGGGCGGCGTCGCCGGCCGCCGGCGATCAGGCACTGCGCGCTACGCACGAGGTGCGTGAGGCGACGTACGGCGCCCTCCTCTCCGTGCTCGGCCATTCGGCGGACGCCGCTCCGCAGCTGGAAATCCTCTCGCTGCGGTGGGCAGCGGCAACAGCGCGCTCGGCCCTGGTGCCGGGCGGGCGGGGTCAGCCGGTACGCGTCGTGGTCGGCACGACCCCCGCAGCGCTGGTGCCCGACCGGTTGGTCACCGAGGCGATCAACCTGCTCCGGACCGTCGACGTCCGGCACCTCCGGGCGTGTCCGCTGGAGCAGGGCGGGTGCGGCTGGCTGTTCCTGGACCACAGCCGCAACGGCTCGCGACGGTGGTGCGCGATGGAGGACTGTGGCGCGCAGGCGAAGGCCCGGCGTCTGACGGAACGTCGCCGAGCGGCTCGCGCTACCACCTAAGCCGACGACGAAGGTAGCTACTCCTTCGCGCCGGTGAGCGCGAGCGTGGCGCCGAGGCCGATCATCATGACGCCGCCGGTCGCACCCAGGCGGGCCACCCGGTCCTTGGAACGCGCGAACCACCGCCGGGCGGTGGCCGCCGCCATCGCCCACAGGCTGTCGTGCACGAGGCCGATCGTCGTCACGATCAGGCCGAGGATCGCGAGTTGCAGCGGCATGTTGCCCGAGGACGGATCGGCGAACTGCGGCAGCACTGCGACGAAGAACACGATCGACTTCGGGTTCGTGATCCCGACGACGAAGCCCTGCCAGATGAGCCGCCGCGCCGACTGCGACTCGGACGGCTCGGCGTTGGTCATCGCGTGCCGGTGCCGGATCGCCTGGATGCCGAGGTACACGAGGTAGGCGGCGCCGGCGAGCTTGAGCAGTTGGAAGAGCAGAATCGACTTCGCGACGACGGCGCCGACGCCCAGCGACACCGCGACGACCTGGGGCACCATCCCGAGTGTGTTTCCGGCCACGCTCATCAGCCCACCGCGGCGCCCGAGCGAGAGCGACCGGCCGATCACGAACAGCACGCTCGGCCCGGGGATGGCGATGATGATCAGCGCGGTGAGCGTGAAGGCCACCAGGTGCGACAGGGGCAGCATCCGCCCACGCTATGTCAGGCCGGGCGGTCGCCTCTAGCGCCTTTACCGGCAGATGTCGTGACCGCGACAGGGGCCCGTCCGCAGGCGGCGCCGACCCTGCGCTATGCTTTCAACCCGTACGGCCAGCGCTCGTAGCTCAACGGATAGAGCACTTGACTACGGATCAAGAGGTTGGGGGTTCGAGTCCCTCCGAGCGCGCGTCTGGTTGAGACAGGTCAGAGGCCCCGCAGCCCTACTCCGGCGCGGGGCCTCTGTCTTGCCCGAGTGACTAAGCCGCTGCGTCCTGCTCGGTCGGGAAGATTCGGTCCATCGCTGTGGTGCCCTGTTCCGTTGTTAGCGGCCCAAGTGCGGAAGAAGATGCGTGCGATTGCGGAAAATTTCTCCTGCGATCGCGGAAAATATGACACCCTGTAGCGGTGGGTGGTGCACTTACCGGTCTCGCGCAGCGGCGCCTTGCTGACGTCCTCGGCGCCAGGCTGTCGGAGGAGCCGGCGATTGTGCTCAATGGCCCGCGAACGGTCGGTAAGAGCACGCTGCTGAGTGCGCTCGCGGAACGCTACGGTCGAACTGTCATCGATTGCGATGACCCTGCCACCCGGACCGCAGTGCGGAACGATCCGGGTCGATTCGTTGCCGGACCTGGGCCGATTCTGATCGACGAGTATCAGCACGTGCCCGAAGTTCTCGATGCGATCAAGGCCGAGCTCAACCGGGAGTTGAGCCCGGGGCGGTTCGTTCTTGCCGGGTCCACTAGGTACACGACGTTGCCGCAGGCCGGTCAGGCCCTGACCGGTCGTATCGACATCCTGGATGTCCTCCCGCTGGCTCAGATGGAGATCGATGGATCGTCCGGCGATCCCGTGGTACATCGACTTCTGGACGATGCGGAGCTGCCGGCCATCGCCGAACCGTCAGCGACCAGCCGGGAGGAGTACGCCCGGCGGGTCACCGCTGGCGGCATGCCGGTCGCGCTGCGGCGCCCTCCGGGACGGTCGCGGTCGCGATGGTTTGCCAACTACGTCGACCTCGTCATCGATCGTGACGTAGTGGAACTGAGCCGCGTGCGCCAGCGGGAGATGCTTCCAAGGCTGCTGAGCGTGCTAGCCGCCCGGTCGGGGCAGGTGCTCAACATCGCCGCCGCAGCTCAAGCCATCGGCATGGAGAAGACCAGCGCGGAGAACTATCTCCGCTTGCTCGAAGCGGTCTTCCTCGTCCAGCGGCTGCCCGCCTGGGGAACCACACTCGGTTCTCGCATCGCGCGGATGCCCAAGCTCCACCTGGTCGACGCGGGCGTCATGGCATGGCTTCTGGGGCTCACGCCGGAGAAGCTCGCAAGGAACGATCCAGCGGCGCTGACCGAATACGGGCATCTGGTGGAGACGTTCGCCGTTGAGGAGATCCTCAAGCAGGTCAGTTGGTGGGACGGGCCGGTGTCGGTCGGACACTTTCGTACCAACGCCGGTGACGAGGTCGATCTGATCCTCGAACGGGACGATGGCGGAGTCGTCGCGTTCGAAGTCAAGGCCGGTACCCGCATCGACGGTGCGGATCTCGCCGGGATCCGCGCCCTTCGTACGCGGATCGGCCGCAATCTGGTCGCGGCAGTCGTCCTGTACACAGGGCAGCTGGCTTACACGTTCGAAGACGGAACGATGGTCCTGCCGCTTGACGTTTTGTGGACGAGAACGCGGTAGCCCATCTCGAACCAGCAGCCGCAGCTGCTGCGGATCAAGAGGCTGGGGGTTCGAGTCCCTCCGAGCGCGCGTCTGGTTGAGACAGGTCACAGGCCCCGCAGCTCTACTCCGGCGCGGGGCCTTTGTTCTGTCCGGAATCGTCCAGGATTTCGTCCAAGATCCACGCGGCTTCCCGGTCGCCGCCAGCAGCCTTGTTCTGCAGATGCGTTCGCAGCTCCCCGAGCGGGTCGAGCACGAACGGGTCGGCGTCCAGCCACGGCTGCTCGTATCGGGAGAGATCGGTAGGAACAGCGGGCAGCGCAGGCAGGGGGCCGAGTCGGCCCTTGTCCGCCGCGATCTGCAGGGCATTGCCCAGGTCCTCGGTCACGAATCGCCCCATGGCGGCCTGCTCCGCCCCGGCGAGCCGGTCGTAGTCGGCCCGGTACTCGACCGCGAAGTACTTGCGGGTGCGGATGAAGGACTTCCCGCTCGCGTCGTAAAAGTTGAGGCCCACCTCGAGACGCTCGCGGTGGGCCGGCGCCCACCAGGCTCGCCAGTCTGGCGCTGCGCCGATCAGCTCTTCGAGCGCCTGGAGTGCGCAGTAGTACGGGACGGGATGCGTCTGACCGAGCGACATGTCGATGGCCGCGTTGGTCGAAAGCCAGCTAGGGGTGTAGGCGGTATCCACGCGACCCAGTCTGGCCTGATGCCGTGCTGAACCAGCTAGCAGCCAGCTCTGCCCGAGTGCCACGGGACGCTAGCTCGGCGGCGAGTTCCTCGAACAGCGGGCGGATGTCGTCAGCCGAAAGGGGGGGCCACTTCGTGGCGCTCCGAGGCATCGAGGAGATCTGCCAGGGATGTTCTCGCCCGCTGCAGTTCGGCGATCCGAGAGTCGAATGACACCAGTTGCTCCCGCAGCAGGTCCAGCACGCAGGCGTCGACCTCCGGACCGTCCCCGACGAAGCACGGCGTCAGGTCGCGGATCACTCGGGTCGGGAGTCCGGCGGCCAACAACGTCCGGATGCGCGTGACGGCAGCCGGCGCGTCGTCGTCGTACTGGCGGTGCCCGCCGCCGGAACGGGAAGCGACCAGCAGGCCTTGCTCCTCGTAATACCGCAGCAGGCGGATGCTCACGCCGGTCGCCGCAGCGAGCTCACCGATCTTCATGTGACCCACCTCATGGCAGCGACTCTTGAAGCTCACATCCGTGTGAGATCTTACCGTCGACCACATGATCACCCTGTACGGATTCCTCCGCCCGAAGCCCGACCGCGCCGACGACGTGCGGCAGATCCTCACCGCGCTGGTCGAACCGACTCGCCAGGAGGACGGCAACCTCGAGTACCACGTGCACGAACAGTCGGACGGGCGGTTCTTCCTCTACGAAGTCTGGCGCTCCGAAGAGGACCTCGAGCTGCACAACACCTACCCGCCGCTCCGCGAGTTCCTGGAGCACGTCTCCGACTACCTCGTCGAGCCGCCGGAGGCGTACCTGGACACGATGATCAGCCCTTGGCCCGATCGGCCCAGTCGGCAAGCGCTTCCGGTCCGGTGACGCGGTCCCATCCCACCGCGGCTGCTCCGTGCAGCGCACCGTCGTCGCCGTGCACGGAGTCCGACACCGGCGGCGGCGCGCTCCGCCGGAACGCCATCAGACCGTCCAGGTAGGCGGTTTCGAAGGCGTCGGGCGCGGCCGCGCGCAGCGGTACGGCCAGGCCACCGAGCGTGACGACGTCCGGATCGTGTGCGTTGACCAACCCTGCCACGCCCCGGGCCAGCGCGGTGACGACGGTGGATACGGCCGCCGAAGCGGCGGACGAGGAAGACGCCGAGCGCAGGACGCGGTGAGCGTAGGAGCGCGCGTCGACCGGAGATGGATCCCCGAGGTGCCGCGCCAGCGCCCGGCCGTCGACCATCAAGTCCCAGCAGCCGGTGGCGCCGCACGGGCAGCGGAGCGACGGATCACCCAGCGGCAGGTGCCCGTACTCGCCGGCCGAGCCGTGGGCGCCGGTGAGCGGTGTCCCGTCGGCGGTCAGCGTGCCGCCGACGCCGACCTCGACGGTCAGGTGCAGCGCGGTGCGGGCCCCGGCGGCGGCTCCGGTGCGGGCCTCGGCCACGCCGGCGAGCGTCGCGTCGTTGCCGACGGTCAGCGGTAGCTCGGTGAGGCCGGAGACGTCGACCGAACCCCAGCCCAGGGTGCTCGCCTGGACGAGCCGTCCGTCCCGGACGGTGGCCGCCACCGCCAGCGATACCCCCACGAGCCGGTCGGTGTGCGCCCGCCGCATGCTCTGCCGCAGGTCGGCGAGCACCCGGTCGGGTTCCGCGCCGTCGTGGCGCCCGACGTGCATCGTCCCGAGTCGGCCGTCCACCTCGACCAGACACCACCGCCAGTCCTCGTGCCGGATCTCGGCGGCCAGCACCAGCGGGCCGGCGGCAGACGGCCGGAGCACGGTGGTCGGGCGCCCGCGTCCGGTCGTGGGAGACGGCACTTCGTCCAGCAGCCGGGACGCACGTAGCCGGACCAGGATCTCCGTGGTCGAACCGCTGCTCAGGCCCAGGGCGCGGCCGACCTCGGCGCGCGTCGCGCCGGGGTGGCGGCGGACGTAGTCGACGATTTCGGCGGCGCCGCGCCACCGCCCCGCACTCGCGCGACTGGTTGACACTCCGCCCCCTGAAGCAAATAAGCTCGCTGGGCGAGGATATTAGAGGAGGCCGGAGATGGACATCGCGGCGGTCTTGTTGGACATGGACGGAACGCTCGTTGATTCGACCGCAGCTGTCGAGCGCGCGTGGACGACGTGGGCGCTCGAGTACGGCGTCGATCCGGCCGATGCCCTGGCCATCGCCCACGGCGCACCGGCCGACCGGACCGTCCGCCGGCTCCTGCCGGGACTGGACGACGAGGCCGTCGCGGTTTCGGCGGGCCGCCAGCTGGCGTTGCAGTACGACGACCTGTCCGACGTCGTCGCGATGCCCGGCGCCGCCGAGCTCATCGCGGTACTCGCGCGGCGTGGGCTGCCCTGGGCGGTGGTGACGAGTGCGGACGTGCGGTTGGCGAAACTACGGCTGGACGCCGCAGGCATCGCACCACCGCTACTCGTCACGGTCGAGGACGTCCGGGTCGGTAAGCCGGACCCCGAGTGCTACCTCCTCGCCGCAAAAACCCTCGGCGTTCCGCCCGAGAAATGCCTGGTGGTGGAGGACGCCGAACCGGGTCTGGTCGCCGGACGCGCGGCAGGCATGCAGGTGTTGGCGGTCGGTGGAGACCTGTCCCTCCATGACGTGGCCGAGGCGGCAGCATGACGATCCACGTTCCCGACGCCGAGCTCGAAGACCTCCGGCAACGAATACGGGCGACGCGCTGGCCGGAGCCCTCCCCGGCCCCCGGCTGGACCCAGGGCTTCCCGCTCGACCAGCTGCGGGAGCTGTGCGACTACTGGGCCGACGAGTACGACTGGCGAGCCACTGAGTCGCGGCTGAACGCGGTTCCGCAATTCCGCACCACCGTCAAGGGGCTGGAAATCCATTTCCTGCACGCCCGCTCGCCGCACGAACACGCGTTCCCGCTGATCCTCACCCACGGCTGGCCCGGATCCGTGCTCGAGTACCTGGACCTGATCGGACCGCTGACCGACCACGGGTTCGACGTCGTCCTGCCTTCGCTGCCCGGGTACGGCTTCAGCGGAAAACCGACCGAGCCGGGCTGGGGCGTCGAGCGAACCGCCGAAGCGTGGGCGCAGCTGATGCGCGAGTTGGGCTATGACCGGTACGGCGCGGCGGGCAGTGACTGGGGCACGAGCGTCTCCAGCGCACTCGGCGTGCTGGATCCCGAGCACGTCGCCGGGATCCACCTCGTCCCGCCGCTGGCCGGCCCCGATCCGGACCAACAACTCACCGACGCCGAGCGAGTGGCACTGGCCGAGTTGAGCCAGGTGGGATCGGCCTACTCGGAGGTCCACCGCACCGTTCCGCAAACGATCGGGTACGCGCTGGTGGACTCACCCGTCGGACTCTGCGCCTGGATGGCCGAGAAGCTGCGGAGCTGGGCCGACGTGGCCCTGACCCACGACCAGATCCTCGACCAGGTCACGCTCTACTGGCTGACGCGGAGCGCGGCCTCTTCCGCGCGCCTCTACGCGGAGAGCATCGCGGTCGTGGCCGATCGGATCAGCGGAGCGCGAGCCGACCAAGTGACGGTACCGACCGGCGCCTCGATCTTTCCGGCAGAGGTGCCGCGCCCGTCCCGTCGATGGGCACAACGTCGCTACCCGGACCTGCGCTACTGGGCCGAGCACGACCGGGGTGGACACTTCGCCGCGCTGGAGGTGCCCGACCTCCTGGTCGGTGACCTCCGCGCGTTCTTCAGCCAGGTGCGCTGACACACCCAGATATCCGCTGAGACGTTTCAGCCCATCAGGCGATCGATCAGCCGCGCCGGTTCGTACACCCGACGCCCCTGCTTGTCTCGAGCTCCGGTGCGCCGGTACGGCGTCTCACCGGAAGCGGTTTGGATCGGCAGCAGTTCGGGCGCCTCGTCTACCGGCAGGTCGACGACCCGCTCCCGGACGGGGCCTCCCCGGAGCACGACTGAAACCGGCATCGGGATACCTCCCACGAACCAAGGGGACGAGACGAACGTACATGTCAGTGAACGGGCTTAACGGAAGTGGGTCACTCCTGTCTCAAAAACATCACCTGTTGTTTGCCGCGGCCTTGAGCTGGCCGAACGCCTCGGCGAGCGCCGGAAGGTCGTAGTGCGCGTTGAGGCCGCTCGGGTTCGGGAGCACCCAGACCCGCGCCGGGCCGAACAGCGGATCATCCGGCTGCGGACCGATCCGCGCCTCCTTCCGCCCGAACGCCGCCCGGTACGCGGTCACGCCGACCACCGCGAGCCACTCCGGCCGCCACTGCCGCACGGTCCGGACCAGCCGCTCCCCGCCGGCCAGCAACTCGTCCGGCGCCAGCTCGTCGGCGCGGGCGGTCGCCCGGTTGACCAGGTTCGTGATCCCCAGCCCGAGCGCGAGCATCGCGTCGGACTCCGATGGGTCGAGCTGACGCGGCGTGAACCCGGAACGGTGCAGCGCCGGCCAGAACCGGTTGCCCGGCCGCGCGAAGTGATGACCGCTCCAGCCCGACCAGAGGCTCGGGTTGATCCCGCAGAACAGCACCCGCAGGCCCGGCCCGACCGTGTCCGGGATCGCCCGGTCGTACGCGGCCTGCAGGTCCGCCTTGGTCGGCCGCCGAGGGCGGCCGACCGGTGTCGGTACGGCAGGGGCGTCCGGTCCCGTCGAACCACGTTCCGGACGCGTGCCCGCAGCGGATCGTGCGTCGGGCCGCCGATCACCACGGCCACCAGGGCGATCGGCACTCACTTAGCGCGATAGTTGAGGTAGGTGGCGGCCATGTCGAGGTCGGCGTGACCGGCGGCAACGCCGGTGGCGAAGCGCTCCGCGACCGCCCGCGCGACCGGTAGGTCCAGCCCGTTCTCGGACGCCGCGTCGACGATCAGCCGGGTGTCCTTGGCCGCGCCCTCCATCGTGAACGACGGTGCGTAGTTGTCGGCGAGCATCGCACCGCCCTTGAGGTGGACGTACGGCGCGTCCAGGGCGCCACCTTCCACCGCGCGGAAGAACAGCTGGGGGTCGAGCCCCAGGCTGCCCGCGAGCGCCAGCGCCTCGGCCACCCCGGTCGTGACGACGCCCACCCAGAGGTTCGCGACGAGCTTCAGCCGCGAGGCGTTCCCGGCGGGGCCGACCCAGAGCGTCTTGGAGCCGATCGCGTCGAACACCGGGGCGCAGCGGTCCTGCACGTCGTCCGGGCCGGACGCGAGCACCACGAGCGTCCCGTCCTCGGCCGGCTTGCGGGTGCCGAGCACGGGCGCGTCGACGTAGACCAGGCCGCGTGCGGCGGCCAGTTCGGCCAGGCGGGCGGTGCCGTCGACGCCGACGGTCGCCGACTGAATCCAGATCATGCCCGCGGAGGGGTTCGCGGCCTCGATCGCGGCGACCACGGAGTCCGCGTCGAATTGCATCGTCACCACGATCTCGGCGCCGTCCACGGCGGACGCGGCGGTCTCGGCCACGACCGCTCCGACGTCGGCGAGTGGCTCGGCCTTGGCTCTGGTCCGGTTCCAGACCCGTAGCGGCAGGCCTGCTGCCGCGATGTTCCGGGCCATCCCGGCGCCCATCACCCCAGTACCGAGCAATGCAACAGTTCCCATACCGCCACGCTAGCCCGCCCGAACGCGCCCGCCGGCGGCGTGCGTGGGGCCTTCGGCACCAGGCAGGTCAGGACGTCAGCAGCGTGAACGCTCCGGCGGCGCCGGCCAGCAGGGCGGCGCGAGTGGCGTCCAGGTCGAGCGGTCGGACGGGGTCGGGGTCGGTCACCATCAGTGACACCACGAACGTCCGCCCGCTCTGCGTCCCGGCGAGAAAGTTCTCGGTGACGACGCCCGGCTCGACGCCGTTCTTGC
The DNA here is from genome assembly GCF_900143005.1 of Cryptosporangium aurantiacum. Taxonomy (NCBI): domain Bacteria; kingdom Bacillati; phylum Actinomycetota; class Actinomycetes; order Cryptosporangiales; family Cryptosporangiaceae; genus Cryptosporangium; species Cryptosporangium aurantiacum. The sequence goes on along the minus strand of NZ_FRCS01000002.1, from coordinate 831,277 downwards.
TCCAGCCGACCGGCCAGCGCCCCGCGTCCAGCCCGAGCGATGCCGTGCCCTGCTGACCCAGGACCGCACCGACGGCGGGCTGAGTCGCGGCCTGCCGGACGAGACCGGCGAACGCACGGGAGACGTCGGTGGGCGAGGCGAACCACTCCACCGAGTCGGTGAGACGCGGCTCGTCGGGAAACTCGGTGGGGCGGGGCAGGCGCGCGACGACGTCCCGCAGGTAGCCCAGCCGCTCTCGGGGACCGTCGGCCGCGATGTACTCCTCGCCCATCCGCGGATGCACCTTGAGCTGCGTGGTCTCGCGCGCGGTGAGGAACGGCAGGTTCGCGCCGACCTGCGCGTGACCGAACCGGACCTGCTGCGCCTCCACCGCACCACGACCGAGCCGCCCGAGCAGGTGGTCGATCGCGGAGGCGTCACCGGAGAAGATCGCGTCGTCGGCGTAGCGCCGCAGCGACAACATCGTGCCGTCCGGCACCGAGCCGACCGAGGACGTCAGGTCGGTCTTCCACGCGTCACGCACCGCCAACGGCTCGTCCCACCGCAGGCGCCCCTGGCCGACGGCGTGTGCGAGAGCGCCGAGCACGTACAGCGCCATCGCCGACCCGATCGGCCTGCGGGTGGTCGGCGCCACGCCGTACACCGGCCGGATCCGGCCGTCCCGATCGATCTCGGTCGCCAGGAACGACGCCCGGGGCGCCAGCCCTCGCACGAGATCGCCCAGCTCGGCCCACGTCCGGGGGATCGGGGTCCGGCGCAGCGCGCGGATGCGTCCGGCCGGGTCGGTCTCCAGCACCACGTGGTGGCGGTCGCCCTGGGCGTCGCGCAGCACCGCGTACGCCTGCCGCTCGGCCTGTCGCGGTTGCGCGCGGAACGACTCGACGCGCAGCCCTGCGGGCAGCGACAGCGAGGTCAGCGAGGTGTGGGCGTGCCGTTCGGCGTCCGGGACCGGCAGCCGGTCCGACGCTTCACACAACCACTGCAGTTGGCGCCCGACCGGAGTCGAGGGCAGCAGGGGCGACGGTCGCTCCGTGAACGCAGGCAGCGACGCCGCACCGGTGCGGCTAGACACGATCGGCAACGTCGCCTCCCTCCTCCGCTCGTTCAACACGCGGCGACAGTGCGCTACACCAACCATCTCCTGTCCCGCGGGCTCCGACATCGGGGGTGACCCGGATATCCAGCCACTAATTGGCAACGTGGCAGGTGGGTCGTCCTGTTCCAACTTGGGCCAGAAGATGCAGAGTGAGAAACGCAGTCGGCGGTTACGCCTCGCCCCGCCTACGCTGGATAGCGCAATGACGAACGAATCGGCCCCGGTGGCCATCGCAGCCCCGATCGACATCGCCGACCTTCGATCCCGCCTGCCCGAGCTGACGCTCCGCGATGAGCACCGGCTGCGACGGCAGCTGGACCGGGCCGGCAACCTCCGCGACCCCGAAGCGGCGAAGGCGGCCCTCGCTACCGCGGCCGAGGCGATCGAACAGGCCGCCGGAAAGCTGGCGGCCCGCCGGGAGAGCATCCCGGCGGTGAGTTACCCGCCCGCGCTCCCGGTCAGCCAGAAGAAGGACGAGATCGCCGCGGCGATCCGCGACAACCAGGTCGTGATCGTGGCCGGGGAGACCGGCTCCGGAAAGACGACGCAGCTCCCGAAGATCTGTCTGGAGCTGGGGCGCGGCGTCCGGGGCCTGATCGGCCACACCCAGCCCCGACGGCTGGCGGCCCGCACGGTCGCCGAACGCATCGCGGAGGAGCTGGGCACCGAGCTGGGTGACGCGGTCGGCTACACGGTCCGCTTCACCGACCAGGTCAGCGACGCGACCGTCGTGAAGCTGATGACCGACGGCATCCTGCTGGCCGAGATCCAGCGCGACCGTGACCTGCGGCGTTACGACACGATCATCATCGACGAGGCGCACGAGCGAAGCCTCAACATCGACTTCCTGCTCGGGTACCTCAAGCAGCTACTGCCCCGGCGTCCGGATCTGAAGCTGATCATCACGTCGGCGACGATCGACCCGGAGCGGTTCGCGAAGCACTTCGGCGACGCGCCGATCGTCGAGGTCTCGGGTCGCACGTATCCGGTCGAGGTCCGGTACCGCCCGGTCATCGACCCGGACGACGAGAACGCCGACAAGGACCGCGACGTCACGAGCGCGATCATCGACGCGGTCCACGAGCTGTCCGGCGAGGGCCCCGGCGACATCCTGGTGTTCCTCTCCGGCGAACGTGAGATCCGCGACACCGCTGACGCGCTCACCAAGGAGAACCTGCGCAACACCGAGATCGCGCCGCTCTACGCACGCCTGGCCGCGGCCGAGCAGCACAAGGTGTTCCAGCCGCACGGCGGTCGGCGGATCGTGCTGGCCACCAACGTTGCCGAGACGTCGCTGACCGTTCCCGGCATCAAGTACGTGATCGACCCCGGCACTGCCCGGATCTCCCGCTACAGCCTCCGCACCAAGGTGCAGCGGCTGCCGATCGAACCGGTCTCCCAGGCGAGCGCCAACCAGCGCAAGGGTCGCTGCGGCCGGCTCTCGGACGGCATCTGCATCCGCCTCTACACCGAGGCCGATTTTGAGTCCCGGCCGGAGTACACCGATCCGGAGATCCTCCGCACGAACCTCGCGTCGGTCATCCTGCAGATGGCCGCGCTGGGGCTGGGCGACATCGCCGCGTTCCCGTTCGTCGAGCCGCCGGACAAACGCAACATCACCGACGGTCTCCAGCTCCTGTCGGAGCTGGGTGCCCTCCAAACCAAGAGCAAGTCGGACGGTGTTCAGCTCACCGCCGTCGGTAAACAGCTGGCGCAGATTCCGATCGATCCGCGCCTGGCCCGGATGGTGCTGGAAGCGGACAAGAACGGCGTCGTACCCGAGGTGCTGGTGATCGCGGCCGCGCTCTCGATCCAGGACCCCCGCGAGCGTCCGACCGAGCACCAGCAGGCCGCGGACGAGAAGCACAAGCGGTTCGCCGACCAGCACTCGGACTTCTCGTCGTACCTCCTGCTCTGGAACTACCTGCGCGACCAGCAGCGCGAGCTGTCGGGCAGCGGGTTCCGCCGGCTGTGCAAGGCGGAGTTCCTGCACTACCTGCGGGTCCGCGAGTGGCAGGACCTGCACGGCCAGCTACGGCAGATCGTCCGCGGGCTCGGCATCACGGTCGACCGCAACGCCGACCCGGGCACCGACGGCCGGAACGTCCACGTCGCGCTGCTGGCCGGGCTGCTCTCCCACATCGGCATGCGCGACGAGAAGGCTGCGGCGAAGGATCAGCCGACCCGCGGACGGCGTCCGCTGACCGAGTACTTCGGCGCCCGCGGCGCCCGGTTCGCGATCTTCCCCGGATCGACGCTGGCCAAGCGCCCGCCGCGCTGGGTGGTGGCCGCCGAGCTGGTCGAGACGTCCCGGCTCTGGGGCCGGATCACCGCCCGGATCGAGCCGGAGTGGGTCGAGCCGCTGGCCGGTCATCTGGCCATCCGTACTTACAGCGAGCCGCACTGGGACGCCGAGCGCGGCGCGGTGATGGCCACCGAGAAGGTGACGCTCTACGGCATCCCGCTGATCGCCGGACGGCCGGTCACGTACGGGAAGGTCGACCCCGAGCTCTCCCGTGACCTGTTCATCCAGCACGCGCTGGTCGAGGGCGAGTGGCGCACCCACCACAAGTTCTTCGCCAGGAACCGCGAGCTGCTGAAGTCGGCCGCCGAACTCGAGCACCGCGCCCGCCGCCGCGACCTGGTCGTCGACGACCAGACGCTGTTCGACTTCTACGACGAGCGGGTCGGCGCCGAGGTCGTCTCGGCGAGGCACTTCGACAGCTGGTGGAAGAAGGTGTCGCGCGAGACGCCGGATCTGCTGGACTTCTCGGCGTCGATGCTGGTCAACCAGGCCGCCGGTGACCTCGACATCAAGACCGCGTATCCGGACCACTGGGACGCCGACGGTGTCCGGCTGCGGCTGACCTACCAGTTCGAGCCCGGCACCGCCGCCGACGGCGTCACCGTCCACATTCCGGTCGCGATCCTCAACCAGGTCACCCCGGACCAGTTCGGCTGGCAGGTGCCCGGCCTGCGACAGGACCTGGTCACCGCGATGATCCGGTCGCTGCCCAAGGAGCTGCGGCGGAACTTCGTCCCGGCGCCGGACGTCGCTCGGGCGGCGCTGGCCGGCATCTCGCCTGCCGACGGGCCGCTGCCGGTCGCGTTGGCCGCGGAGCTGCGTCGGCTGACCGGTATTTCCCTGCCGGTGGACGCCTGGCAGGACGACCGAATCCCGGACCACCTCGCGATGACGTTCCGGGTCGAGGACGACCGGGGCCGCCGGGTGGGCGAGGGCAAGGACCTGGTCGTGCTCCAGCGGCAGCTCGCGCCGTTGATCCGGGACGCGATCGCCACCGCGCTGACCGCCCCCGACGAGCCGCGTCGATCCCGGCGTGGGCGGGGTGGCCGGGGACGCGGTGCGGGGGCTGCTGCGCCTACCGCTGCCGGCCCTGACGTGACGGGCGCCGACGGTGCCCGTAGCTCAGCGTCGATATCTAAAGAGGGAAGCGAGACCGAGGGGCTCAGCCTGGAGCAGACCGGGCTGAAAGCCTGGTCTTTCGAGACGTTGCCGCAGGTGGTCGAGCGGCGGCGCGGCGGGTTCCTGGTGAAGGCGTATCCGGCGCTGGTCGACGAGGGTGAGAGCGTCGCCGTGCGACTGCTCGGGAGCCCGGCTGAGCAGCGGGCCGCGATGCTGACCGGGACGCGGCGGCTGGTGCTGCTCACGGTGCCGTCGCCGAACAAGGCAGTGGTCTCGTCGCTGTCGAACAGCGCGAAGCTCGCGCTCGGACGTAACCCGCACGGCAGTGTGGCTGCGCTGCTGGCCGACTGCATCGCCGCGGCGGCCGACGAGCTGATCGCGGCGGCCGGTGGTCCGGTGTGGGACGCGGCGGGGTTCGCGAAGCTGCGGGACGCGGTGCGCGGGTCGCTGGTGGAGACGACGCTCGACGTGCTGAAGACCGTGGAGAAGGTACTGGCGGCGACGCACGCGGTCGGAACGCTGCTGCCGACGGTGCCCGCAGGTGCGCGTGCCGACGTTCAGGCCCAGTTGGACGCTCTGGTCTACCCGGGTTTTGTGGCCGCCACCGGGCGTCGGCGGATGACCAACGTGCTGCGGTACGTGCAGGCGATCCAGCGGCGGTTGGAGAACGTGCGCCGTGACCCGGCCCGCGACCAGGGCTGGCAGGACCGGATCGCCGCCGTCACCGAGGTGTACCGGGACTGGCTGAACCGGCTGCCGCTGGAGCGCCGGTCGGACGACGCGGTGCGGGAGATCCGCTGGATGATCGAGGAACTGCGGGTCAGCTTGTTCGCGCAGTCGCTCGGAACCGCCTACGCGATCTCCGAACAGCGCATCTACCGGGCGATGGACGCGGCAGGCGGCGGGGTCACCGCTTAGGGTTGCCTTGACGTCAGCGTCAAGCTTTAGCGTCGGTGGTGAGGAGGTCGGCGATGCGGATCGGGACTCATGCTTATTAGTGCGTTGGCTAAGCGGGTCGGTACCAGCACGCGTGCGCTGCGGCACTACGAGGCGCTCGGGCTGCTGGCCGCGCGGCGGACGTCGAACGGCTATCGGGAGTACGACGAGGCGGACGTCGCGGTCGTGCGGGAGATCCGGACGCTCGTGGGGATCGGGTTCGCTCTGGAGGAGACCCGGCCGTTCGTGGAGTGCCTGCGCGCCGGGTACGCCAGCGGGGACTCGTGCCCGGCATCGGTCGCGGTCTACCGGCGGAAGATCGCCGAGATCGACGACTGCGTGGCGAGCCTGGCGGCGGTGCGGGCTCGTCTGACCGCGGCCGTCGACGGTGACGCGCTGGTGGGTGCCGACGCACCCGAGCCGCTCTGCGCGTTCACACCGCTGCGCTGACCCCCTCCTTACCGAGGGAGGAAGCTTGTCTGCTGTTACGCATTCATTCGACGCCGTGACCGACGCGACCTGGACCGACGAGGTTCTGAAGTCCGAGGTGCCGGTGCTGGTCGACTTCTGGGCGGACTGGTGCGGTCCGTGCCATCGGCTCCGCCCGACGCTCGAGGCGCTGGCCGAGGAGTGGACCGGGCGGGTGCGGGTGGTGGCGCTGGACATCGACGCCAACCCCAACACCGCCCGCGACTACGGGATCCTGAGCGCGCCGACGCTGATTCTGTTCCGCGGTGGTGAGCCGGTCCGGACCGTGGTCGGGGCTCAGCCCAAGGCGCGGCTCGCCGCACAGTTGGAGCCGGCGCTCTGACCGGTCGTGCGTCACGGAGCCGCCGGTGGGCGGCTCCGTGCGTGCGGCTCCGGGTTGTGCCCGACCTACGGGCGGTCGAACTCGCCGAGCTTCACGCCGCCCAGAAACGCTGCCCACCGACCCACCGGGTAGCGGAGAACGGGGCCGTGCGGGTCTTTCGAGTCGCGAACCCCGATGAGGCTCGGGGTCTCCGCCACTTCGACGCAGTGCATGCTGGCGCTGTGTCGTGACTTCCGCCAGATCGACGGGTTGAACGCGCTGCTGTCCATGATTGTCCGCCCTAATGGCTAGGTGACTGGTTGAGCATCGACGACGCGGCAAAGCGTCGCGGACGGCGGGCATACGGCCCCAAGGGTGGGGGCAGGCGGCAGCGACCGGCGATCGGTCGGCCGGTCGATCCAGGGTCGAGTCTTCAGCCGCGCTTGTGGGCGGTCAGTGAACCTCCGGTGTGCGGATCTGATCGCGCACCGCGGCGACGAACTCCAATGACTTGTTCGGCGAGAGAGCAATGGACCTGAGCTGGTCGAAGATCCGCCGATACCGCTTCAGATCCGCGGCACCCTCCAGGTAGAAGTCACCCTGGTGGCCTTCGACGAAAACGATGCCCGACGCCGCGCTGTCCTCGATCTCGACGATGCCGAAGTTGCCCGGGAGCGCTGGATGCGCGCCGGCTTCGTAGTCGATCACCTGGACACTGACGTTTGGTCGTTCCGCCACCGCGAGGACCGTGCCCAACTGTCGGACCATGACTTCGCGGCCACCGATGAGGCGGCGCGTGGCTGCCTCGTCGATGATGAAGGACAGGTAAGGCGGATCATCACGATCGAGGATCTGCTGGCGGGCCATCCGCAGCGACACCTGTTCTTCGATCTCCGGCTCGGTCCTCTTCTCGCCCATGCCGCGAAGGACGGCCCGTGCGTAGTCGGGCGTCTGGAGCAGGCCGGGCAAGGAGAACGGTTGGTAGTCGGAGATGGCGGTTGCCGCCGACTCCAGACCGATCAGAGTTCGATAGGTGGCGTCGATGTCGTACCCCTGCCACCAGGCGCGTTCCTTGCTCTCCCGCGCGAGCGCCATCAGTTGCTCCTGCTCGGCGGGTGAAACGTCGTACAAGCGGCAGAGATCGCGGACGTCGCGGAGGACCGCGCCGCGTCGACCGGTTTCGATCCGGCTGATTTTCGTCGGGGAGCAAAGTAACTCCCTGGCGACCTCCTCGATCGTCTTTCCGGACGCGTGCCGAAGTGCTCGCAGCCGCGCCGCGAGTTCGCGCCGACGCAGGGTCGGAGTGCGCTCTCCCGCCACAGCTAGGTGCTCCTCAGGGCCATGGCATACCGTTTCGACGACAGGGGTCGTTGCCGCCGAAATGGCACTTGCCATGGCCAGGCCGGGACGTTACCAGTCGGCAGATCACAGGGGTCACTCTGGTGCCGGTAAACCCAGTTGTGTCGAAAGAGGGATCTGTTTTGCTGGGATGGGAATCCCGTTTCAGCAGCTAGACGGGGCCTTTCTGGAAGTTTCTCGCTTCTGTTTCCAGAGCTGCCCGAGTGACTGAAAAGGGCCTCGTCGCGTGCGGTTTCTGTCGGCTCGACGACTGCCAATGGCACTTGCCCTCACCGTCCCGCGCGTGCCAGGATCTTACTAACTGTTAGGGAGGGTAAGCCAACGAGCAACCGGTGCGCACAGGCCCGGCCAGTCGGGGGGCGGGCCCTTTCGTATCGCGAGCTTATTGGGTGCGTAAGTTTCGCTCGATGCGGGTCGCCGTCGTGAGCGGCCGTTATCCAGTGGAAACCCACCAAGTCTCGACTGTCCCTGCTCCCGTGGCAGGCAGGTCTCCCGCAGCCGGCAGGGCTGCGGGAGTTCCCGTTTGTTTCGGAGGTACGGATCCGGCGCTGCTCGCCGGTCCGGTCCCGGCTTGGTGCTCGGCACAACCGGATACCACGGGCATGGAGGGTGCCAGATGAACACGGGGCCGCAAGGCTGGCATCAGGGTGGGGCAGATGAATTACGTCCGCCGACCGGGGTACTGCGTCGCGGCGCAGCGCCCGACTGGCCGGCGCGACCGGTAGTCGCACGTCCGTTACCGACGACCGTCCTCTGGCGCTGGCGGTACGAACTCGCGGCGCTTCTCGGTGCGCCGCTGCTGTGGTGGGCGAGCGTCCAGACCTTCGGCGGGCTGACCGGGCTGAGCATCGTCACCGGGGTGTTAGCCGTGGTGGCGCTGGTGCCGCCGCTTCGTCGGTGGGCGTTCGCGGTGCTGTGGACGGTTGTCACGCCGCACCGGATCCGGGTGGCCTGCGCGGAGGCGGGCGTGGTCTCGTCCCGGGGCAAGTTGCCCGCTGTGCTGTTCACCCGCCGCAAGTCCTACGGCGAGCGCGTCTACCTCTGGTGCCCGGACGGGGTCGGTTCGACCGACGTCGCCGCTGCGCGTCCGGCGATCGCCGCCGCGTGCTGGGCGCACGAGGTCCACTTCTACGAGACCAACGGGCAGTACCCCCACCTGGTGGCCGTGGAGGTCGTGCGCCACCGTGCGGAGGTCACCGAGGCAGAGGACGGGACGCTGTCGGCGCTCTGGGCGCGGTTCGCACGCCATGGGGGTCGGTTCGAGGGGTTCGCCCCCCGCGGCTGACCCGCTCTCCTAAGAAGGCCTACTCCGGCAACGGCGCCGGAGTAGGCCTTCTTACGTGTGGCCGCTGTCGGGTAGCGGACAGTTGTGTCTGAGTGGCGGCTGATAGCGTTCGGCAACTTCGCTAATGCAATTCCCGTTCGGCGTCTCTCCATTTCCGGATAGCGCCGGGACAATTGTCCTGCGGCCCCGGGAATTGTTCCCGATCGAACCGGTCCCGTTGGGAATTCTTCCCGCACTGTTTCCGCGATTTCCCTAGCTCGACAAACGGTCGCGAATTGGTCGCCCGATCCGTTCCTTGGTTACGAAAAGGCAACGATCCGCAGGCTTCCCTGAAAAGCGACTTTCCGGCATTGTTCCGGGCGTTCCGGCGGGCGGTGCCCGCACGTGAGCAGTCGGCTGGGATCGGCGCTGACCAGCGGATAGTGCTGGTCGCGGTGTCTCTGGTGTGGACGGTGTGACGCGCGTCGTCGATTTCCTCAGGGTTTGTTAAGTGAGCTGCCATCGGGGGTGATAAATCGTTCGATCGCGCCACTCCAGTCACACCGGTAACTAAGGATCTGTTAACGGCGAAATGAGTCCGGGCTACGAGGTGAATTGGCGGAGCGGTGTCATGATCGGATTATTCGCCGAGGCCGAATTCGACCGGGTGCGTCGTCGACTCCCGTGACGGTCTGCAGCGAATGGATAAGCGGTGTCCGTAGGCGAACCGGGCGCGCTGTGAGAGTAGAAGGACAGGGGTGCTGCCATGGCACGGAACATTTCCACCGACGAGAGCGGTCGCCGAGCGTTAGAGATCGTCCAGGTCGCGACCACCGTGCCACCGGCAACAGCACCACGCGCCGGAGCGTCCCACGTCGAGGCGACGCCGTGGGCGGTTTCCTGGTCGTCCCGGTCTTCCGGGCCTTCCTGGTCCGGTGCCGTGGCGGTGACTCGATGAGCGCTCGGCTCGAGCGGGCCGTCCTGGCGGCCGCTGCTCACGAGTTCCTCCGGGCCGGCTGGCCGGTCGCGCCGGGCGCGTGGTGGTCACCGCAGCTTCAGCGGTACCGCTGCGGGCGTCCGCGATGCCGGACGTCGAGCCCGCACGCGGTCGACCCCGGCGTCGGGCCGGCCGGCGATCGGTGTCGCGCCACCGTCGCCGAGTGCGTGGTGAAGACGCCCACCGAGGTCGACCGCTGGTGGACCGGCCACCCGTACGCGCTCCTGATGCCGACCAGCACCGGTCCCGGCGTCGTGGACGGCACCGAGGACGTGGTGACGGTCATCGACGAGCGACTGCGAGCCGCCGGGTACCTCGCGCCGATCTCCAGCTCGAAGGTCGGGCAGGCTCAGCTGTTCTGCCAGCAGCTGCGGCCCGGTCAGGAGCTGTGGCTCGCGGCAGCCGGTGCGGGGGTGTTGCTGCACGGGGAGGACTCGTGGGTCACGCTGCCACCGTCGACGGTTCGGACCGGCCAGGTGCGATGGCTCCGGTCCCCGCAGGAATGTGGGTGGAGGCTGCCACCGGCGGCCGTGGTCTGCGATGCGCTCCGGGTCGCGCTCACCTTTCGAGCCCGGCCCGTCATAACCGGACGGTCCGGATGAATCCGCGGCTGCCCCAGGAGATCCGCCGCCCGGACTCGGCCACGATGGCGATGCTCCGGGAGTCACGGGCGACGATCGCGGTGCGGCCGGTGGATCTTTCGGCGGCGGTGTACCGCCACCTGCCGACGTTCGCGCCGCGGACGAAGGAACTGATCGCGGCCGAGCTCCGGCGGCACGGGGAGCGGATCGTCGAGGAACTGCTGCGGGCGATCGATGTCCTCGACGCGATGGCGACGCTGGAGGACGACCTGCGCCGCCTCGGAGCCGAACACGCCACGCGTCACGGGGTGCCCGCGGAGCACTACCCGTACGTGGGGCAGGCGCTGGTGCGGGCCGTCCGGGAGCTGTTTCCGAACTCCGAGGGCGGGACGCTCGGCTCGGCCTGGATGGAGGTGTACGAGTGGCTCGCGGCCCAGATGTTGCAGGGGGCGGGCGGCTCGTCCGCGCCGCCGGCCCGCGAGCCCGAGACGTCGCCCGCGTACTGGCGGGCGTACGTCGAGCCCGCGGAACCACCGCAGCCGGTGGGCGTCGAGGAGCGGGTCGACCCGGCGCGTGACCGCACGATCTCGTTCGACCGCGGCGAGCTGTTCGAACGACTCGCCCGCGTTGAGGAGGTCACCTCCGCCGCGGCGGGGTCCGAGCCGACGCCGCTACGCCGCCCACCCGCCGGCGGCTCCGCACCACCCCCACATGGGCCGCCGCCCCCACATGGGCCGCCCCCACAGGGCGCGCCGCCGCAGGGTGCGCCGCCGCAGGGTGCGCCGCCGCAGGGTGCGCAGCCCTGGGGTGCGCTTCCGCAGGGTGCGCCTCCGCAAGGGCTGCCGGCGTCGGGGCCGCCTCCGCAGGGTGCGTCTCCACAGGGTGCGCAGCCCCGGGGTGCGCTTCCGCAGGGTGCGCTTCCGCAGGGTGCGCCTCCGCAAGGGCTGCCTCCGCAGGGGCTGCCGCCGCAGGGGCCGGCGGCGGCTGGGCAGGCGGCGGTGCGGCCGGTGTCGCCGGCTGCGGGCGGTGTGCCGCTTCCGGACGAGCGGCCGCAGGAGGAGTCGAGCGAGCGGCCGCGGGAGCCGGGTGAGCGGCCGCGGCGGTCGCGGAATCCGTGGAGCTGGGGAGCGCGGAGTCGGAAGGCTGCCGCGCAGCGTCCCGACCCACTGCCCCCGCAGCCGCAGCAGATCGACCCGGCGATGTACGACTCGCCGCCCCAGGTGGCGCCGCCGCAGAACCTCGACCTGCGCCGCTCAGCCGTTCCGGCGCAACGCGAACCCGTCGATCATCCGGATCCTCGGCGCGTGCCAGAGCCACGGCAGGCACCAGAGCCGGCGTCGGCGCCCGCCGTTCCGGCGCCTGGTGCGCCCGGCCCAGGGGGTCCGTGGCCAGAGGCTCCGGGGCCGAGTGCGCCCGGGCCTGGTGCGCCCGGGCCTGGTGCGCCCGGGCCTGGTGCGCCCGGGCCTGGTACGCCCGGGCCTGGTACGCCCGGGCCTGGTACGCCCGGGCCTGGTACGCCCGGGCCTGGTACGCCCGGAACAGGGGCGCCGGGGACAGGGGTTGCGGGGCCGGGGGTTCCGGGGCCGCGGCCGGCGGTGGCCGAGGATGCACCGACCGAGATTTTCCGGATCGAGCCGGGCGACCTGGACGCCGAGCCCACCGGACCCGCGGCCGTCGGGGAGTCGGCCGCACGTCCGGCGCCGGTGCCAGAGCCTGGCCGCGCCACACCGGGAGCCGCGCTCCGTGGAGTCGGCACCGGCTGGCCGGAAGCCACGACCACCCGACCGGTTCGGCCCGCGCCAAGTGGAGGGCCGAACCCGCCAGACCTGGGCGACGCCCCCGCCCAGGAATAGAGGAGGGGGCGTCGCGGAGTGACGCACCGCGACGCCCCCTCCTCCCCAGAAGGAGCGCCGCCCTTGAGCGGATTGCATTTGGAAGGGCTATACGCCTCGCAAATGCAATCTGCCCGGGCGGCGGCGGCCGCGCGGCCCGAGGCCGCGGGAGGCGGTGGGAGGCTCAGGCGAACATTGTCAGCGGCTTGAACGTCCGCTTCGGGAAGACCGCCGCCACCTCGGCCGACGACAGCCCGAACCGCGACTGCGCAACGGTGCCGAACACGTCGAACATGTTGTTGAACTCCGGCACATCGCCGTTGTCGAGCGTCCCGAGCCCGTCCCAGGTGCCGATCACCGAACTGGCGAGCTTCTTCCCGGACAGGATCGTGACGACGTTGCCGTGCCCGTGGTCGGTGCCGCCGCCGTTCTGCGCGACCCGGCGTCCGAACTCGGACGAGAGCACGACGGTCACGTCCTTCCGCGCGTCACCGAGGTCGTCGAAGAACGCCCGCAGCGCCTTCGCGATCTGGGTGAACTGGTTGAACAGGTGCCCGCCGTTCGTGCCCTGGTTGCTGTGGGTGTCGAACCCGCCCATCGAGACCGCGGCGGTGCGGACGTTCGCCCCGCCCTTGATCAGCTGCGCGAGCGTCTTGAAGCCGTCGCCGAGGCCGGCCGGGTACGCAGCCCCGTTCGCGGGCGCGTAGTTGACCGAGCTGATCTTGCGAGCGGTCTCCAGCGCGCCGACGGCCGCCTCGACCGACTCCGCCGCCGGGTGGTCGAGCCCGGTGAACATCGTCTTGACCGCGTCGGCCGTCGGCTGCCGGAACTTCTCGTCACCGTTGATCGCCAGCGCACCGAGGTTCCGCAGTGCCAGCGCGCCCTGCGTCCCGACCAGCGAGCGGCGCAGCGTGCTACCGACGCCGACCGACCGGAACGCGGTGCCGGTGCCGAGCTTCTCGGTGAGCACGTCCAGCCAACCGCGGCCCTGGGTCTCGCTGGGCAACCCGCCGAGCTCGCACGCGTCCTGGCACTGGAAGTGGCTCCGGGACAGCCGAGGATCGGACACCCCCGGGACGAAGCCCAGCTCCCCGGCGTCCAAATACTTTTTGAGGGGTTCGAACGCGCGGTTCAGCGCGAAGCCGCGCGCAAGCGCGATCGACGAGTCCGGAAGGGCGAATGACGGTCGGACCTTCGTCAGCACCGGGTCGTTCGCCGGAGCCACCAGGCTCAGCCCGTCGAGGCCACCGAACAGGAAGACGTGGATCAGCGTCCCGGTGCCGGTCGCGCCGAACGAGGCGCGGACGTTGAGGAACTGGCTGGTCAGCAGCGTGGTGGCGGTCAGGCCGGCGCCGGCGAGCACGGTCCGGCGGGTGACGCCGCGGCCTTCCTCGGCGGCTTCTTCGGCCTCGGTCAGCTGGGTCCACTCGTCGCGAACCGCGGCGTTCTCGGCTTCGACGGCGGCGGCCTCCGCACGGAGAACGGCGTCACCGAGAGTCGGGCCCAGCGCGCGAAGATCCGGGCAGTCGGGGTGTAACAGCACGGGGGGCCTCACTTGAAGGAGTGGTAGGGGGAGGCGAGGATCGTGCGGGCCACCGCGGTGACCGCGCCGTTGAACGTCGCGTCGACGGTTGCGTCGGCGGTCAGCCCGCTGACCGACAGGACCGCGGCCCGGTCCTTCGCCGGGAGCTTCTGCCCGACGAGGCGGACGCTCAGCGCGTCCACGAACTCCCCTGCGGTTGCCGGCGGGTCCTCGACCAGCTCCTCGGGCTTGACGAACGTGAAGCCCTTGCGTCCGCCCGCGACCAGTGAACGTGCCTCATTCCACTCCTCGATCATGGTTCCTGCCGAAGCCCACGCGGTGAACACGCGCGGGTAGCCGTTCGGCGACGGCTGGCCCATCGGGTACTGCCCGAGCTCACGCATCCGGTTGTGCACGGCGGAGAGCCCGTCCGCCAACTCCGCGCCGGGCCGAACGCCGAGCGCACGGTGCGTCGCGACGACGTACTCCATCGGGCGCCGCACCTTGAGCCCGACCGAACCCCAGAACTCCGACGAGGAGAACAGCGTCAGCAGCACCGGGACGATCGACGACCGGTTGTCGAGGTACGACTTCTTCAGCCGCGCGACCAACGTGGCCGGCGGGGTGTCGGAGACGAAGTGCAGGCAGAGCTGGCGCGCGATCCGCTCCGCGGTCGACGGGTGCAGCGCCAGGTAGCTCAGGTACTCGTCGCCGGCGTCCAGGCCACCGTCGGCGCTGGAGTTCGGGTGGCTGAACCCCATGACCTTGATCGCGCCGACGTGGTGGGCGTTGGGGTCGTAGAAGAACTCGTCGTCCTTGATCAGGCGCCCGGTCTGCAGCAGCGCTGCCTGCCGGACGTCGACCTCGGTGTAACCACCGTCGACGCCGACCGAGTACAGCTCCATGTTCTCCCGGCCCAGGTTCTCGTTGACCCGGTCCTTGCGGGACTGGTCCTGGTTCAGGTAGCGGAGCAGGGCGGGGTGGCGGTTGCCGGCCAGGAACATGTCCTTGTACGAGCCGAGCGCGTGCTTGCGGATGACGTCCGCGTCGAACGAGGCGCGCACCATCTCCGAGCCGTCGAACGGGTTCGCGACGTGGAACAGGTCGTTCCAGAAGTCGACCATGACCTCGAACAGCTGTCGCTGCGACCAGATCTGCCTGGCGATCGTGAGCCGGACGTTCTCCTGGTCGGCGTACGGGCGCTGGTCGCCGAGCCGCTCCTTGTCCGCCCGGAGCTGCTTGATCGACTTGCCGTGCGTGCTGAACACGCTCTCGGCCTTCGCCACGTCCCCGGATTCGGTGACCGACTCCGGCTGGAGCTGCTGGCTGAGCCAGGCGTCGATGCCGGTCTTGCGTACCTCGGCGACGAGCTCGGGCGACGCGCCGAACGTCGTCCGGCGCACCAGGTGCAGCACCGGGTCGGCGGTGAACACCAGCGGAGAGGTGACCTTCGTGCCGGTCGCGGCGGCCGCAGGTCCGGAGTAGAGCTTCGCGGGGACGCTCGGCCTGCTCCGGAGCTGCCTGCCGGCCTTCGCCCCCATGTAGGACTCGTCGCGCTCGCTGTACGTGCGCACGGTCCGCGCCTGGCGTCCGGACGGGCGCCTCGATCCGGCGCCGGTGGACCGGTCGAGCGACTTCGTCGTGCTGTCGCCGCCGGTGGGCGAGGTGCCGGCCGTCTGGCTGCCTCCGGCGGTCTGGCTCGGGTCGGCGCCGTCGACCGGCGCGTCGGAGTTGCCGGCCGGAGCCGCGTCGACCTTGTCGCCGCTGACCTTCTTCGTCGGTTCGTCGTCCTTGCTGCAGGCCGCTACCGCGAGCCCCGCCGCGGCGAGCACGCCGGTGACCAGGCCGCGGCGTCCCCACCGGGACGTGCCAGTGGGTGGTCGGTCCACTTCGCGAGGTTTGACGTTTTCGGGCATGGATCGACCGGGCCGCTCGGGCATGCGGCAGGGCTCCTTTGTGCGTGGCGGTAAGCGCCGGTCCGTCCGATCTGCACGACGTCCGGCCGAAAAAAATTCTGTGATTCACGCCGGAAGGTAGTAACGCGAGGAGCTGGTGCCAACGTTCTTCGGGTGGTCTTAAGTAAGCATCGGAAGCATTTAAAGTGACTCCTGAGTACTCCTGGTCACTTTGTCTCGAATGTGGACATCATCGCTATGTCTTCGTGTTCGAGGTTGTGGCAGTGGAGCAGGAAGCGCCCGCGGTAACCGGTGAACCGGATCGCCACCTCCACCGCCTCGGCCGGACGCAGGTCGACGGTGTCCTTCCAGCCGCCGTCCAGATCGCCGGGCGAACGGCCGTTGCGCGACAGCACCTGGAACGGCGAGAGGTGGACGTGGATCGGGTGGTGGAGGTCGGTGAAGAACGTCCAGATCTCGATGTCGCCGAGCCGGGGTGTGGCGTCCACCCGCTCCGGGTCGAACGGCTTGCCGTTGATCACCCAGCCGGGCCGATCACCGACGACGCCACGGGTGAACGCGAACTCCCGGCGCGGCGCGTCCTCCGGCGGCACCAGCGGGGTCACCTCGGCCAAGCGTGCGGGCACCGCGGACTCGTCCCGCGCTCGGTCGGTGACCCGGAACCGCATGACCTGCCGGGTGTCGCCGGTGCCGAACGCGTTCCGCAGCGTCACCACCTGGCCCGGCCGGTAACTGCTGAAGTCGACGACGAGGTCGAACCGCTCCGCCGGTGCGATGTCGATGTTGCCGTGCTCGACGGGTGCGGCGAGCAGCCCGGCGTCCGATCCGATCTGGACGAACTGCGGGCCCTCCGGTGGTGGCGGGTCCAGCGTCAGCCGGTACCGCCGGGCGTTGGACGCGTTGAGCACACGGAAGCGGTACCGGGCGCCCACCACCTCGAGCTCCGGCCAGGGCGCGCCGTTGACCAGGATGACGTCCCCGAGGACTCCCTCGACCCAGTCGTGCATCGTGCCTGCCGTGTGCCCGGCGTGGTCGGCGGCGGGATACGAGAGCGAGCCGTCGGCGGCGAACGTGCGGTCGGCGATCATCAGCGGGATCTCGCGGTCGCCGGCGGGCAGCGGCAGCGCGTCCTCCACGGCGTCGCGCACGAGGTGGAATCCGGCCAGGCCGCGGTAGACCTGCGGGCCGGTGAAATCCATCCGGTGGTCGTGGTACCAGAGCGTCGCGGCCGGCTGGTCGAGCGGATAGACGTAGTCGCGTTTGCCCTGCGTGATCTTGCCGGGGTGGTGGCTCTGGTGCTGATGGGCGCCGCCGAGCGGCATGACCAGGTCGGTCGGCCAGCCGTCGTGGTCGGCCGGGGTGTGGCCGCCGTGCAGGTGCACGACCGTCGGGACATCGGTCCGGTTGTGGTGTCGGACGACCGTGCGGCGACCGCTGCGCGACTCGATCGTCGGCCCGGGGAACACGCCGTCGTAGCCGAGGATCTGGGTGCGGACGCCGGGCAGGATCTCGACCTCGGCGGGCCGCTGGACGATCTCGTACCAGTCGGTCGTGGCGTCCCGGCGCACCGGGCGTTTCACCGGTGGAACCGGGAGCGGTACCCGGAACGGTTCCGGGATCGGGACCTCGCTGCGCACCATCTCGCCGGTCTGGCCCGGGGTGTCACATCCGGCGAGCGCGACGGTTCCGGCCGCAGCGCCGAGCAGCCCGAGAAACTGTCGCCGCCTCATCGTCCGGCCTCCGCGGCTACGCGGTCGAGGGCAGCCCTCGCCGGTTCGCGCCGCATGCGCCACTGCCGTCCGCGGCGGGGACGGGCTGCCGCGGGCAGCCACGACCAGATCGTCAGACCGAGCGCGGCCACGACGATCGCGACGCCGAGCGGGATGTGGATCGCCAGCACCCGGGCGTACCCCGCGCCGATCTGAAACCCCTCGGCGAGCCAGAGAGCGGAGAACGCGAGCAGCGGCCACACCGCGCCGCCGGCGATCAGATACGCGAGCGCCACTGCTCCGACGAGCATGCCGGAGGCCGGGAGCACCGAGCCGTTCAGGCTGTGCGCGCTGATCGCGTCGTAGTCGCCGTCCAGGAATCGGCCGGCGAGTACCGGCTGCGCGACGACGCAGAGCGCGTGCACGGTGAGGCCGAGGCGCAGCAGCCAGAGCGTGACCCGCGGCCGTCGTATGGGAGGTGTCGACATCGGGGGCGTCCTTGACTAGAGGAGCGGGACGCCATCGACCGTATGAGTAGGCAGCCTACCTATGGATCCGGTGCGGTCCCGGAGATCCGCGGACCCCAACCCTGAGTTCACCCCGGGACCACCCGGATATCCGGTGCGGACCCACCCGGCGGCCGCTGATCATGAGTAGCCTGCCTACCTGTGAAGGACAGTGTGCGCGGTCATCTGGACGCCATGCTGCTGGCGGTTCTCGAGCCCGGTCCGCTCCACGGGTACGCGGTCATCGAGGCGCTCCGGCAGCGTTCCGGCGGCCGGTTCGACCTGCCCACCGGCACGGTCTACCCGGCGTTGCGCGCGCTCGAGCGGGCAGGCCACCTCTCCGGCGACTGGAGCACGGTGGGTGGCCGGAAGCGCCGGACGTACCAGCTGACCGGCTCCGGCCGGCGCGCGTTGGCGGCCGAGCGCACCGAGTGGCGGGCGTACAGCAGCGCGCTCGACGCGACCCTGGCGGAGGCCACATGACTACGGTCCTCGACGTCGATCCGGTTGCTGCGCTGCTCGGCGACCTACGCGCACGGTTGCGCGGACCGCATCGCGTCCGCCATGCGCTGTTGCAGGAAGTGGATGACGGCCTGCAGGACGCGGCAGCGGCCTATCGCGAGGCAGGCCTCGCGCCGGGCGAAGCGGCCCGACGGGCCGCGGCCGAGTTCGGCGATCCCGCCGACCTGGCTCCGCTCTACCAAGCCGAGTTGGACGCCAGTCAGGGGCGCCGTTCGGCGATGCTGATCGCCGTGGCCTACCCGGCGATGACGCTGAGCTGGGACGCGCTCTGGCGGTTCGCGGAAGTCGGGAGCAGCGACGCCCCGCCGAGCATCGCCTCGGTGGCGAGCCTGCTCGACCTGTTCAGCTACGGAGCCGCGATCACCGCGGCGATGTCGCTCCCGCTGTTCGCTCGTGCGTCGGCGAGGCTGGTTCGGCGGCTGGCGATCGGCGTCGGGCTGCTCGGGTGGCTGACGCTGGTGGTCAGCGTCGGGTCGTCCACCTGGATGTCGCTGACCGCCGGCGGACGCGGGGTGCAGGAGGTCGAGTCGAGTGCGGCCGGTGTCGCGGTTGTTGTGCTGACCGTCGTCGCGTCGCTGGCCGTCGCCAGATCGGCGACCGTCACCGTGTTCCGCGGCCTCCGGATCAGCCGGCCGTGGGCACCGACCGCCGCCCGTTGAGCAACGCGCTGGTCGAGCGCTCGGGCACCAGCGGCACCTCGACGGCCACCGCGTCCAGCAGGCCTGCCGAGCGGTGCTTCTCCTCGGCGAACGGGTCGCCCTGGGTGAACGCGAGGACGGCCGGGTCGAGCGGACGGAGCAGGTCGACGTAGGCCTCCGGGTCCTTCACGTCCGGATCGCCCTGCACCAGGAAGACGCCGTCCACCGTGCGCAGCGCGGCCAGCATCTCGGCGCGCTCCACCCCGGTGTTGACCGGTCGACCGGGGCCCTTCCACGCCGCGACCCGGTTGTCCGACTCGACGCCGACCAGCAGCAGGTCGCCGGTGGCGCGGGCGGACTGGAGGAAGCGCAGGTGGCCGACGTGCAGCACGTCGAACGCACCGGTGACGACCACCAGCCGGCCGGAGCCGGATGGGTGCGAGTACCAGCTCAGGTGGAGCCCCGCTCGTGGTGAGTCGGGCATCCGGTCACGTCCTTCCGGAATGGCGTGGAGTTCGTCCGTGGGCCTTCATCATCGTCGGTCCAGCACGCTCCGGGAGTGGCTCCAGGATTGCTGTGACCCGAAACATTGTCAGGTGGCGTTCCGTAACCGTCCCGACGCGGTTCATCCATAGCGTCGGTTATGCACGGTACTTCCCGGTGCGGCAGGCAGGGGAACCTCGGATGGTCGACTACGGCGAGGTCGGTCGCGATCAACGGCTCGCGCAGGTGGCGGCCGAGCGTCACCCGGAGGCGTACGCCGCCCAGCTGCCGGAGTCCTGGGCCGGCCTAAGCCTGGGCTGGTTCGTCGGCACGCTCGATCAGCGTGTCGATCCCGGTCGTCGAGAGGACGGACTGCGCGGCCCGTGACGGTGCCGCGATCGCAAAACCACCTGGCGTCTCACCGATCGTCCGCCAGAGCGTCACCAGCGCACCGATGCCGGACGAATCGACGAACGTGACGCGCGACAGATCAACGACGACCCGGTGCACTCCGCCGGTGTACGCGCGCTGCGCGCACCGAATCAGCGACGGTGAACTCTCCATGTCGAGGTCGCCCTGCGGGAGCAACCAGGCCGTGCCGCCGTTCACCGAGACGTCCAGCCGCCAGATGCCGTCCTCGACCACTCCGGCCCTCCTTCTGGCCCCGATCCGTATAAAAATTGTTCCACCGCTGCGGCGCTCCAACCGTCCTGAGGTCGGTGAGCCGACAGGCTCTCCAGTGCACGCGTCGATTCCGCGTCGCCCGATCGGTCCTGGGATGCTCGGTTCTGCCCGTCGCCGGTACCGGTGGGTACAGTCGGTGAAGTCCGCCTGTGCCCGATGAATAGGTTCGCTGATGTTCGAGCAGCCAGTGCGGTACGTCGCCCAGCCCCCGCCGGGGCAGCTGGACGACGCCACATTGTTGGCTACTGCCCGGGAGCGGGCAGCGCACCTGGCCGAGGCGAGCAAACAACTCGCCGGGTCGCTCAACCCCGACCGGACACTCCGTCGCGCCCTGCACGTGACCGTGCCCGCGCTGGCCGACTGGGCGCAGCTGATGATGCCTACCCGGACCGGCGTCCGATACACCGCCGTACGCACCGACGAGCCGGACCGCTTCGTGAGCGTGGACGGCACCCGTCCGGTGCTCGGCGAGATCTCCGGCCACGGGCGGATCCTCGCCACCGGCCGCGCCGAGCTGATGCACGTGCTGGCGGACGGCGTCGTTCCGGAGAGCGTCGCGGCCACCGTGCCCGCGGGCGAGCTGCGGGACGGCGTCCTCGGCCTGCGCCCCGCCGACCTGCTGGTCCTGCCGCTGACCGCTCGCGGGACGACGTTCGGCACGTTGACGCTCGCCCGGCGCGCCGGGCGTGGGTTCGAGCCCGAGGACGTCACGTTCGCCCAGGAGCTGACCGGCCGGATCGCGGTCGCGCTCGACACCGCCCGGGTATACGCCGAGCAGGCGCAGGTCGCCGAGGTGCTCGCGGCCAGCCTTCGGGCACCCCAGCTACCCGAGACGCCGGGGATCGCGATCGGCACCCGGATGCGGGCCGCCCTGCACGCTGCCGAGATCGGTGGCGACTTCTTCGACGTCTTCGGCGAGCCCGGGGACTGGTCGGTGCTGCTCGGTGACGTCGCGGGCAAGGGCGCCGAGGCCGCGATCCTCACCGGCCAGGCTCGGCACACCGCGCGGGGTGCGGCGTTCTACGACCGCCGTCCGGCCGAGCTGCTGCGGGTGCTCAACGCGTCGCTCTTCTCCGGTGCCAGCCGGGTCGAGCCGACCACCCGGTTCCTCACCGCGATCTGCGCGCGCGTGCGTACGGCTCCGGACGGGAGCCTGTCGGTCGTACTCGCGTCGGCGGGGCACCCGCACCCGTTGGTCGTCCGCCGATCCGGCACGGTCGAGGAGGTGCCGGTGAAGGGGCTGCTCTGCGGGGCGCTACCGATCGCGCAGTACGTCGAGGTCGGGGTGGAACTCGCGCCCGGCGACATGATGGTGCTGTTCACCGACGGTGTGCCGGACGCGATCGGCCCCGGAGGCCGGTTCGGGCTCGGCCGGTTGTCCCAGCTCGCCGCCGGTTACGCGGGTAGCGGCCCGCACGCGCTGGCGGAGGCCATCGATATCGCGGTGGCCGAGTACAGCGGTGTCGGCGTCGGCCCGACCGATGACGTCGCCGTGCTCGCGTTCGGCGGAGTGCGGCAGTAAGGCGGAGACAGTGACGACCGTGACCGACGAAGTCCGGGAGAACTACGCCAAGGCGCTCGACGCCGCCGACCGTCGCATGGCCGTGGAGGTGGTCGGCGACCTGCTCGACGGCGGCATGGACCCGGTCGACGTGTTGCTCGAGTTGATCACCCCGGCCCAGGAGGCGGTCGGCGACCGCTGGCAGAGCGGCGAGTACACGGTCGCCCAGGAGCACGCGGCGACCGTGATCAGCGAGGCCGCCGTCGGGACGGTCGGAGCCTGGATCCCGGAGCCGGTCGCGCCTCGCGGTTACGCAGTGGTCGCGTGCGCCGAGCGGGAGTGGCACGCGCTCGCCGCCCGGATCGTCGCCGAGTCGCTGCGGCACTTCGGCTGGCGGACGACGTTCCTCGGCGCCTCGACGCCTGCCCAACACTTGGCCGGCTACCTCCACCGCCTCGACCCGGACGTCGTCGCGGTGAGCTGTTCGATGTCGGCGGCGCTGCCCGCAGCCCGCCGCATCGTCGAAGCAGCCGCCGAGGCGGGGATTCCGACGCTGGCGGGCGGCCGTGCGTTCGGGACCGACTCGTCGCGGGCGCTGGCCCTGGGCGCCAGCGGTTGGGCCGCCTCACCGCGGGAGGCCGCCGACGTGCTCGCCCTGCTGCGTCCGGTCGCCGAGCCGGTGCCCGCGCTCGCCCACGCCGGCGCCGAGGAGCAGTCCGAGCTCCTGATCCGGAACCGGGAACTGGCCGTCCAGGTGCTGGACGCCTGGCTCGCCGCACTCGGGGAGATCGGCGCGGACCGCCTGGTCGGACTGGACGCCGAAGCCGAGTACGCGGTCGACCACGCGCTCCACGCGCTCGCCGCCGCCCTGCTCACCGACGACGTGACGATCCTGCGCGACGGGCGGGAGTGGCTGACGACCCTGCTCGCGGCGCGTGGGTGTCATCGGAACGCGGTGCCGGCCCTGTGGGACGTGCTCTCCCGGACCGCGGGCAGCCAGCTACCGATCGCTGCGCGCCTGCTCCGCGAGACGGTTCAGTGAACCTTCGCCGGGGCAGCGTCACGGCCGGTCGCACGCTCGACCGGCCGCGGACGGCTGCAATACAGCGCATGGGCCCGGTGTCGATCCCGCCGTCCGGACGGTGACACCGCCAGCACGTGTTCCCCGGGAGCGGGCCGCGACGTCGGCTGTTCGGGCCGCGGCCCTGACTTCCGGGAGCAGTACGAACGCGGAGTCAGCACGGTCTGGTCAACGAGACCCGTCCGCTCGGGTGACGGTCTTTCGGGAGTTGCGTCCGGATCTGAGGGAATTTCATCCCGCCGCTCGATGGCTCAGAGGCAGGTCGACGACGAGCGCGTCGTAGATCGGCGCGTCCGAGAACGGCTGGAGGTGGCCAAGCAGCTGCCAGCCCCAGGACAGGTACGCCGCCTTCGCCGCGGTGTTGGCCGGATCGACGAGCAGCGTCGCGCGACGTTCCGGACGATCGGCGAGCAAGGTGTCGTGAAGTGAGCGGGCGATCCCCCGCCGCCGCCAGCCCTCCTTCACCATGATCTCGTTCAGCGCGAACGTCCGGGAGCCGTCCTCGGCGACGACGTCCGGCGGCACTTCTTCCCGGAGGCCGTTCCACCACTGCGTGGCCGCTCCCAGCGGACCGCCGTACGCGTAGCCGATCAGTTCGTCGTCGATCCGCCCGGTGACCAGGAGGAACCCCGACCGGCCGGAGTGTCCGACGAAGCGGTCGGCGAACCGTTCCACCGAGTAGAAGGGATCACTCAGCTGATCGGCGTAGATCTCGGCGTACAGCGCGAACAGCTCGTCCTGGATCGCTCGTGCGCCACCGGTGTCGTAGGCGTGAGTGACGAGCCGGGTTGGGGTGATAGGGGTCATCGTCGGCCTTTCTGCTGACCGGACGGCGAACCCCCGTCCGGGCACGCGGACGTCCGGGCCGGAACCGGCCCGCCAAAGGGTGAGAACCACCGACTGTACGAGGATGTTCGCCCTGCGTGTTGGCCGCTAGGCGACATCGAATTCGGCCGCCGATACCGGCGGCCGAATTCACGCGACGACCGTCGAATCAAACCTCGCCATGAAACTGCGGGCGGCGGTCGACGTGCTGACCTGGGCCAGCTGACGCCGGAAGGCTCGCAGCTCGTTGAGGGTGCGGGTGCTGGTCACTTCGTTCACGACCATTCCCAGCGCCTCCTCACCGATTTCGATGGCGCGCGTCACGTCTCTACGAGCGAGCGTAGCGAAGGCGAGCCTGACGGTATAGAGGGATTTGTTCCTCACCATGCCCTCGCGCTGCTTTTCGCGAGCGAGTTCGAGGAAGGACGCCGCCTTGTTCGCCCGACCGGTGTCGAGCTCACACATGCCCTCGTTGCCTGCCAGCTCGACGTCGTCGAAGAACGCGATCCAGACCGGCTTCTCCTCGTCCTCGGTGCGCAGCTCGAACGCGTCGCGGGCGCGGACCATCGCGCGGCGGGCCGCAGGGCCGTCGTTGAGCTTCGCCCAGGCGCGCGCCTCCCGCATGGCCAGCAGCGCGTCCATCGTCGGCGTCGAGATCTGTTTCGCGACGCGCTGTGCCGCCTGCGCCATGTGCAAGCCTTCGCGCGGCCGGTCGAGGGCCACGGCCTGCATGCTCATGTTCGCCAGCGCGTGGACCTCGAGGTTGGGGTCGTTGGCCATCCGGGCCGCCGCGAGCGCCTCGGTGTAGCAGTAGCGAGCCTGGTCCTGGCGGCCGGCGTCGAACGCGAGCCACCCGGCGCAGATGCCCAGTTCGCCGGTGGCCACCTGGAGGCGGTGGCCGACTGCCTCGCTGTACTGGCCGCGGTTGAGGAGTTTGTTCGCTCGTCGCAACTGCGCCGCGGCTTGATCACATAGCGTGTCGCCGCCGTAACGGTAATCGAGGTTGTAGAGATGCTTCGGAGCGTCTTCCAACTGCGCGGCGTGCGCTTCGCCGACGCGGCCGAATTCGTCGTTCGCGAGGGCTTCTTCGTCCTCGTCGCCCGCCAGCGAGAACCCCACCAGTGCCGCGGCACCGGTCAGTCCTTTCAGCACACTTCTACGTCGCATGTTGTCTCCTACTTCATGCCCTGCATGAGTAGGGACGGTAGTTGGCAATTCGGGCGCCGTTGATCCGTCGAGGTATGGAGCGCCGATGGGGTCTACCAGGTGAGGGGGTATCCGCAGGCCCTGGACGAATCGCAGAACCGTGTCCAACCGAATCTCGCAGAGGCCCCGCTCGATACGCGAGATATGCGCCTGAGAGAAACCGACGAGCTCGGCGACCATGTGTTGCCGGCGGATCGGCGTCCGCGCGCGATAGAGCTGGGAAACGGTGCCCAGGTCGTGATCGGCGAGGGCCTGACGCATCTCCGGTTCGGCCCAGAAATCGAGCGGGAGAACCGGGGCCAGCAGTTCTACGGTGTGAGCACTCCGCTGACACGGGTCACACAGTGTGTTGGTGTTGTCGCGGCGAAGTCGCCCCCCACAGTGGGCGCACACCCGGTGAGCGGGGGAGTGCTCGGACGACTCACGGGCCATCGACGTGCTCCTGCCCTGCGCAGTGGACACTTCTCATACACCCGGATGAGGCTGATGATAGCCGCGCGGATGGTGTGCGCAAGACCACAAAGGTAGGGCTGACCCCCGGGTTCCGTGCGGTGTGACCGCAGGTCGGAGGGTTCTTCGTGGTCGTTGGGACGAGCCGGTTCGGCCGCTCGGGCGAACATGCCTGGCTCTTGGGCGGACACGGCATCGACCTCTGGTGCCGGTCTGGCCAATGGGGACAGTGTGCATACGTGGGCGGTTCGTGATCACCGCACCAGCGTTGACGAATGCCGACCCGGATTGCTCATACGCCCGGGTATCAGCGCCAGTCAGTGATGAGTTGTGTACTCATCGTTGAAAGTTCACTCTGTGGCCACAACAGAACGCTACGGCGGTCACGAGTTCTCATAATGCGGCACGGGAAGGGTGAACCCGATGGCGAAGGCGGGCGCGGAGAGGCGCGGTCATTACCCCAGATCGCTCCGGAACCGGGGGATCCTCTCGTGTGGACGGGACATCACGACGTCGTCCTCCGCTGGGGCCGGCGGCTTGCCGCCGGTGGGCGCACCGCCGCGCTTGTCGGCTGGGCGGTCGCGACTACGTTGCGCGCCGCAGTTCCGGTGCGACCGGTGAGTCGAGGGCACTCGACCAATGTCTGGGTGACGCTCCGGGACATCCGCGAACGAATCCGCAAGGCCGACGACGTCGCCCTGCTCGCGCACGCGCCCCTCGACCTCTACGACCTGCTCAGGGCCGTGGAGGCGGTGCTCGCGCTGCACGACGGCGTGCAGGTCCCCGGCGACCCCGAGGGCCGCTTCTACTGCACCGGCTGCCCGGAGACGCCGGGCGGACGCGTGCTGTGGCCCTGTACGACACGGACGGTGCTCGAACGAGCGCTGACCGGTAGCGAAGAACGGGTCTGAGAAGAGTTCTATAGACCCCCACGAACGTCGCCCGGATCGTCCACACGCGCCCCCGGACGGTCCTGGCGACCGGCGGAGCCGGTCGGTCGGCGTGGACATGGCAGGCTCGGTGTGTGAGCAGCACCGAACCGCTTCGGTCCACGTCGCCGACCGGCGACGTTCCGCCCTCTTTCTCCCTTGATCAGCGCACCGTCGACTGGGTCGAGCATCCGTCGCGGCCGGCCGTCGAGCTGATCGACCAGACCGCGCTGCCGGACGTCGAGCGGCTCCTGCGTCTGGAGACCGTCGAGGACGTCGTCGACGCGATCCAGCGGCTGGCCGTCCGAGGGGCGCCGGCGATCGGCGTCGCCGGTGGGCTCGGTGTGGCGCTGGCCGTCCGAACTCTGGCCGAGCCGGGCGCCGCGATCTCGGCGCTCCGAGACGCCCGGCCCACCGCGGTGAACCTGGCCCGCGCTGTCGACCGCGTTGCCGCGTTCGTCCACGCGGGGCCTGACGCCGTGCTCGCCGAGGCGTTGGCGATCCGGGACGAGGAGATCGCCAGCAGCGACTCGATGGCGGCGTACGGCGTCGACCTCTTCGCCGAGATCTGCGGGCCGCAGCCCCGGGTGCTGACCCACTGCAACACCGGCGGCCTCGCCACGGTGACCGGCGGCACCGCGCTGGGCGTGGTGTTCGCACTGCACCGGATCGGGCGGTTGGGCGGGGTCGTGGCGAGCGAGACGCGTCCGCTGCTGCAGGGAGCCCGGCTGACGACCTGGGAACTCGCCAGGGCCGGCGTTCCGTTCCGGCTCGCGGTCGACGGCGCCGGTCCGTATCTGATCGCCCGCGGCGAGATCGACGCGGTGATCATCGGCGCCGACCGGATCTGCGCCAACGGCGACGTCGTCAACAAGATCGGCAGTTACGCGCACGCGCTCGGCGCCGCGCGGGCCGGGATCCCGTTCATCGTGGTGGCCCCGGAGTCCACGGTGGATCTTGCGACGCTCTCCGGCGCCGATGTCGAGATCGAGGACCGCTCCGACGCCGAGGTGGTCGGGTTCAAGTCGGCCCGGTCGGCGCCCGACGGCGTGACCACCGCCAACCCGGCGTTCGACGTCACGCCGTCCGACCTGGTCACCGCCGTCGTGACCGACCGCAGGGTGGTACGGTTCGCCGCCGGCCAGACCTGGGACGACGTGCCGCTCGGACCGCTGCGGAGTTTCTCGTGATTCAGCTCTTGACCCCGGCGGGCGTGCGCCGGGACGACGATCGTTACCCGCTCGACGTCACGCCGGACGAGCTGCGCGGGATGTACCGGGAGATGGTCGCCACCCGGCGCGTGGACGCCGAGGCGACCGCGCTCCAGCGCCAGGGCGAGCTAGGACTCTGGGCGCCGAGCCTCGGCCAGGAAGCGGCGCAGGTGGCCTCGGCTCGCGCGTTCGCGCCCGCCGACATGCTGTTCCCGTCCTACCGGGAGCACGGGGTGGCGCTGGCCCGCGGTGTGCAGCCCGCCGAGCTGCTGGCGCTCTTCCGCGGGGCCTCGCACGGCGGCTGGAACCCGTTCGAGCGGCGGTTCAACACGTACACGATCGTGCTGGCGTCGCAGATGTTGCACGCGGTCGGATACGCGATGGGCGTCCAGCGCGACGGTGCGGAAGAGGTGGTCGGCGTCTACTTCGGCGACGGCTCGACCAGCCAGGGCGACGCGAGCGAGGCGATGAACTGGGCCGGGGTGGCCGATGCGCCGGTCGTGTTCTGCTGCCAGAACAACCAGTACGCGATCTCGGTGCCGGTCGCGCGGCAGTCGCCGGTGCCGCTGTACCGGCGTGCCGACGGGTTCGGGTTCCCCGGTGTCCGGGTTGACGGCAACGACGTGCTCGCGGTCCTCGCGGTGACGCGGTGGGCAGTCGAGCGGGCGCGAGCCGGGGAGGGACCCACGCTGATCGAGTCCTTCACGTATCGGATGGGGCCGCACACCACGTCCGACGACCCGCGCCGCTACCGCGACACGGACGAACTCGAGCACTGGCGTGCGCTCGACCCGATCGAGCGGCTGCGCCGCTACCTCGATGCGGAACAGCTCGCCGACGAAACGTTCTACGTCCAGGCCGAGGCGGACGCCGCTGAGGTCGCCGCCGCAGTGCGTGCCGCGTGCCTGTCGCTCGAGCCGTCCGGCCCGTTCCCGGTGTTCGCCAATTAGTTGGCCACTCATCGACGTGTCGCGCGGGGCTGTTACGTCGGTGGGTGGACAGATTTCGGCAGGACCGCGGTGGCCGCGTCGGCGTGGAGCTCGGTGAGCCAGCCGCCGGCGCGGCCCAGCGCGAGCAGGTCGTGCCGGGTGAGCGGCGTTCGGGTTTCGGCCCCGTGCGGTGGCCACTCGTGCCGGATCGCCCGCGCGGTTTCCAGCCACCCGGTGAGCGCGCTGACCGGGTCGGTGGTGGTCAGCAGTTCCCGGGCTTCTTCCAGCCGTTCCACGAGCGAATCCAACTCGGTGATCAGCGCAGCCGCGTTACCACCGCACATCGCCGCGGTGAGCGCCGCCCGCGTCGCGGCGACCCGGGTGGCGTCCCGGAACGAGCCGGCGGCCAACCCCAGCGCGGCCGGCCCGACCGGTTCGGCGGCGGCGCCGGTCGTGAGGGCCGCCGCCACCAGGTGCGGGAGGTGGCTGATCCGGGCGACCGCGGCGTCGTGCTCGATCGCGGTCAACGGCGTCACGCGCCCGCCGAGCCCGAGCACCCACCGCGCCACGTCCAGCCAGTCGGCCAGCGCGGTCCCGTTGTCCAGGCAGAGCGCCCACGCGCAACCCGCCAGCAGCTCGGGGTCCGCGACGTCGAACCCGGACGCTTCCTTGCCCGCCATCGGGTGCCCGCCCACCCAGCGGGCGTCCGGCAGCTCGGCCGTGACGATCGCGCGTACCGGTTCCTTCACCGACGTGACGTCGGTCAACAGGCCCCGGTAGCCGACGTCGCGCAGCGCGGCGACGACGATCGGTACGGCCGGTAGCGGGACGGCGAGCACGACCAGGTCGGCGCCGTCCACCGCGGCGGCCAGGTCGGGCGCGACCGCGGACGGCCCCAGCCGCTGGGCGACCGCAGCACGCGTTTCCGGGTCGGCGTCGTAACCGATGCTGCCGGGGCTGCCAGGGCTGCTGGCCTGGTCGGCTGCGAGCCGGAGCAGCAGCGAGCCGCCGATCAGGCCGAGCCCGAGGACGGCCACCCGATGTATCGCCACACCGGACAGCAAACCAGGGCCGCTGTTCCGGCGGCCAGCCCGGGGACCGAGTGCGGGCGCAAACCGCCCGGTGCTGCGACTTGCAGTGATCTGTCGTAATCAGCGAGGGTCAGGGTTGGAAAAGCCGGGAGGAATGGGCATGAAGCGAACAAAAGGTCGACGAGCTGGGCGACGGCCGATCGCACCCGGACCCGGCGGACCAGCGACGACGCAGGCCCCGGCCCCGGTCTCGGCCCAGGCTCCGGTCCCGACCGCGGCCCCGGCTCCGGCCCCGGGCACGCAGTCCGCTCCGCGGCCTGCACCGCCGGAACCGGAGCGGCTGCTGTGGGGCGTGGACGCCGACGCCGTTGCGACGCTCTGCAGCATGCGGCTGGAGGTGTCCGCCACCCTGCTCCGCCGCCCGGCCGACTCGGCAGCCGGACGCTTCACCGGGCACGACGCGGTCGCCGACGCCGCTCTCGTCCACCGGCTCACCGCGATCACGCCGGAGGTCGGTCTGGAGATCCCCGGTGATCGCGTCGGTGACCCCGCCGAGCTGGTGGCCCACGCGGCCGACGCGGGCGTCCGGATCGGCACGGTCCTACCCGACGTCTCCGCCCGGCGCGGCCGTCCGCTCCCGCTCTGCCATCCGGACGCCGAGCTGGCGCGCCGCGCGCTGGTCGCGCTGCACCGAGCGGCCGCCGTCGCGGTCGACGTGCGCGCGCGGCGACTGGTCCTGCGGCTTCGGGACAACGCGTCCTACCCGGGGCGCGACGAGGCCAGACGCCGGATCGATCAGCTTGCCGACGTTCTCGGCGGACTGCGGCGGCAACTCCCGGCCGACGTCACGCTCGTCGTCGACTACGCGGTGGACGATCCGTACCCGGTCCGCCGCACCCGTCCGGACTGGGAGACCGCGCTGTCGCTGGCCGCGGCCGCGGGACCCGGCACGAAGGTGCTGCTCGACCCGGCTCCGATCGTCGACGAGGACCCGGAGCTGAGCATCACGACGCTGCGCGCCGCGGATCGGCTGGCCGGTGTCCTGCTCGGGCGGGGCGTGCGGATCGACCGCCCGTTCGCGCTGTTCCTCGCGATGATCGACGCCTCCGAGGGCGGCGTGCTGGTCCGCGGGCGACGCTGTCCGGTGCCGTTCGTCGTCGCGCTCGCACCGGCCGAGGCGCCCGGGATCGAGGGGGCACTGCGGACCGTCGCGAGCGTGCAGGAGGCGGCGGCAAAAGCGATGCTCCTCGACCGGACGGCGTGGCGAGCCGCGCAGTCGGCCGGGGATCTCGCGGCCGCGACCGACGTGCTGCTCGCGGCCTACGAAACGGACGCGTCGCCGCTGCTCACCGCCGTGCGGGCGGCGCTCGGCGTGCCTGCGGACACGCTGGCGTCCTATCGGGAGCTCTGCCGGGACACGCACCGGGCGGTGGAGCGGCAGCGGTCGCTGCTACGGGCGGCGCTGCGCCTCGGGGAAGCGGGCCCGGCCGCGGGGTCAGTCGGCCGGGGCGACGCCGGGTCTGCGGTCGGACGAGTCGTCGCCGGCGTCGGACGATGGCCCCTCCGGGACGCCGGGTTGCGCGGGGTCGGGTGACGCGGGTTCCGGCGCGGGTTCGGGCGCAGCGGCCCCTGGGGCGGCGGCTCCGGGTGCGGTGGTGACGTCCGGGACGGTTGCCTGCCGGGCAAGTCCGGCGAGGAGGTCACCGGTGGTCTCCGGCTCGTCGAGGAGGTCCGGCGTTTCTGCGGTGGCCACCGGTGTGGCGTCCGCAACGTTGTGGTTGAGCTCGACCACGACGTTGCCGCTGATCTGCACCTGGACCGCCGGCGGGGCGACAGCCTCGCCGGCGACGGCGGGGAGGTCGGCCCCCGGAGCTGCGGGCGGCGCCGCGCTGAGCAGCGCACGGATGAAGTCGTCGACCTCGGAGCCGGCCAGGCGGAACGTCGCCCGGCACTCGCCCTGACGCCAAATGCTCAGCACGACCGTGGCTGCGCCACGGTGCCCGCTGACGCGCAACGATCGGCCTTCACCACGCGGGTCGAGAAACACGTCGCCCCGGTGTGGCAGCGGTAACACCTCGCCCATTGCTCCAGAATGCCTAACGTGTCCAGTCTTGGCCAGAGCGAACCGTCGTAGGCTCTGGCCATGACGATGCCCGGCCCCGCGAGCGCTCAGCCGCACGGCAACCCGGCGACCCGTCCGTGGGACCCGGCGCCCGCTGCATGGGACCCGACGCCCCAGCGCCCTCCGGCAGGGTACGTGCCGCAGCCCGCGCAGCCGCCGGCACCGCGCCGCCCACGTTTCCGGGAGAGCGGCGCGGTGCGCTGGTGGGGCGTGCTGATCGGGGTGTGTGTCTCGCTGGTCTACTACGTGCTCGTCGGGCTGGTGTCGTGGAGCACAACGTCGCTCGTCGGCTTGTTCCTGCTCGCGATTTTGCTGGCCGGGGCCGCCGGAGCGGCGCTGCTCACCCGCGGCGACCGGGGCATGGGCGTCGGCGTGGCGGCGGTGACCGGAGCGGCGTTGTCGGTCACGGTCGTCGTCCTCGCCTGGAGTACCTTCGAGTTCGACCAGCTGTTCATCTAGGCGCTCACGCCTCGAGTTCGTTCTTGTCCGATCCCCAGAGGGTGTGGAACGAGCCGGCGACGTCGACGCGGCGGTACGTGTGGGCGCCGAAGTTGTCACGCAGGCCCTGGATCAGCGCCGCGGGCAGCCGACGACGCCGCAGCCCGTCGAAGTACGCCAGCGACGACGAGAACGCAGGCGTCGGAACCCCGGCTCGGGACGCGTCGGAGACCACCCGGCGCCAACTGTCGACGCCGTCCGAGACCGCCTTGACGAAGTACGGCGAAGCGAGCAGCGTCGGCAGCTCCGGGGCGTCGTCGTAGGCCTCGCGGATCCGGTCGAGGAACCGGGCGCGAATGATGCAACCACCGCGCCAGATCGTGGCCGTTGCGCCCCGGTCGATGTCCCAGCCGTACTCGTCGCTGCCGGCCTTGATCTGGTCGAAGCCCTGCGCGTAAGCGACGACCTTGGACGCGTACAGCGCCTTCCGAACGTCTTCGATGAAGGCTTCCCGGTCGTCGGCGGCCCAGGCCAGCTCGTTGGTGGACGGGAACACCTCCCGAGCGGCCTCCCGCTGGTCGGCGTGGCCCGACAGCGACCGCGCGAACGTGGCCTCGGCGATACCCGTGATCGGGACGCCGAGGTCGAGGGCGCTCTGCACGGTCCACCGGCCGGTGCCCTTCTGCTCGGCCTGGTCCAGGACGACGTCGACGAACGGTCGGCCGGTGCGCGCGTCGACGTGGGCGAGCACGTCGGCGGTGATCTCGATCAGGAACGATTCGAGGCTGCCCTTGTTCCACTCGCGGAAGATGTCGGAGATCTGGCCCGGGGTGGCGTCCAGGCCGGAGCGCAGCAGGTCGTAGGCCTCGGCGATCAGCTGCATGTCGGCGTATTCGATGCCGTTGTGCACCATCTTGACGAAGTGCCCGGCGCCGTCCGGCCCGACGTGGATGCAGCACGGCACCCCGTCGACGTTCGCCGCGATCGACTCGAAGATCGGGCCGAGCTTTTCGTAGGAGTGCTTCGACCCGCCGGGCATGATGCTCGGGCCCCGCAGGGCGCCCTCCTCGCCGCCGGAGACGCCGGTGCCGGAGAAGTGCAGGCCGTGCTCGCGAAGGGCCGCCTCGCGGCGCCTGGTGTCGAGGAAATGGGCGTTGCCACAGTCGACGACGATGTCGCCTTCCTCGAGCAGCGGGATCAGCTCGTCGATCACCGCGTCGGTCGGCTGGCCGGCCTTGACCATGACGATGACCGCGCGCGGCCGCTTCAACGAAGCGACGAAGTCGGCCATCGATTCGCTCGGGACGAACGTGCCCTCGTAGCCGTGGTCACTGACCAGGGCACGGGTCTTCTCCGGCGATCGGTTGTGGATCGCGACCGCGTGACCGTGCCGCGCCAGGTTGCGCGCGAGGTTACGGCCCATGACGGCAAGGCCGGTTACGCCGATGTCTGCCGTCGCTGTCGAAGTCATCTCGTCACCTCATGTGTCGCCGCTGTCCGGCCCGCTTACCGGCAGCATCGGTGTGGACTACGTAACAGGTCTACCCCGCGTTCAGGGGGTCCGGGAGGCGAGTGTGGACGCGACTACGCTGAGTGATTTTCCGCGCCGAGGTTATGAATCGTCCCGGACGTAACAGGATGTTGCGCCCGCGGTTCTTGCATGAACGCCAGATTCTTGGGCATGGTCGAGACATGAGCGGCCAGGACATCGAGCGACTCGACCCAGAGCGGCGGCGTCGACGCATCCAGCTACTCGCCGAGCTCGCGGAAGCACGAGCGTTGCGGAACCGGGTGGCCCCGAGGCGGGCTCGCCATGAGCGCCAGCGCGATTTCATCACCAATCGCCGCCGGATGGCGTGAGAATTACCACCGGACCGTTGGACCTCCCCGGGTGCGGGGCTGGCGTCCAGCAGCGTCGGGCCTGATCCTGATGAGCGGACGTTCCCATAGTCCGCGCCGGGAGGAGGCCCGTGTCGTACTTTGCTGCTGCCCTGGTCCGTCCGCGCCGAGGGTGGGTCGCCGCCGAACTCGATCTGGACGAGATCGAGGACGCGGACGCCGCCGTGGACCTGTTGCGTGAGTTGGAGCCGGACGCCGATCCGGCATTGCTGTTCGTCGAGGCCGACGATGAGTTTCTGGTCATCCTTCGCCTGGATGGCGGGGCCGAGATACGTATCTTCGGTTCGGACGCGTCGTTCGGCGACGAGTCCCGCGTCGGTGCTGCGTTGCTGGCCGACCTGGAGGACGTCGAGATCCCGGAGGTCCCGGACGAGGACGACGAGCCCGAGCTGATGGGCCGGCCGGTCGGTGACGTCGACCTGCTGGCAGATCTCGGGGTGTCCGGGCGTGATCTGCTGGCGCTCTGCGCGCACGAGGGGATGCTGCCCTCGGACGTCATGCTGGAGATCTCCCGCAAAATCGGGAGCGCGGACGCCCTGGTCGAGTTGCGGGGCGAATGATTTCGTCGTGGGCAGGCTCGATGCGGGACGCTCTCGCGGTCGCCGAGGGTGCGCTCGTCACCGGCGACGTGCCGGTCGGTGCCGTCGTGCTGGACGCCGCAGGCGTGGAGCTGGCGCGAGCCTGCAACGAGCGTGAGGCGTCCGGCGACCCGACCGCACACGCCGAGGTGCTGGCACTGCGCCGGGCGGCTGCCGCGCTCGGCACCTGGCGCCTGACCGGCTGCACGCTCGTCGTGACGCTGGAGCCCTGCACGATGTGCGCGGGCGCGCTGGTGCTGGCCCGCATCGATCGGGTCGTCTTCGGCGCCTGGGACCCGAAGGCCGGTGCGGCCGGGTCACTCTGGGACGTGGTCCGCGATCGGCGCCTCAACCATCGTCCGGAGGTGGTGGGTGGCGTGCTCGAGGACGAGTGCGCGGCGCTGCTGGACGGCTTCTTCGCTGCCCACCGCTGAGGCCCTTTGTCCTCCGGGGACACGATTCGGACCGCCGGGCCGGATCCGGTATCGTCTTCGGCGGTGGCGTGTCCGAGCGGCCGAAGGAGCACGCCTCGAAAGCGTGTGAGGGGGCAACTCCTCCGTGGGTTCAAATCCCACCGCCACCGCCACGAACACAGGGCCGGTTCCCCCGAGGAACCGGCCCTTCGTCGTGCTCGGCCTCTGCTCCAGGCGCGTGGTCCGCAGGGCGACGGTGGCACGTTTCGGGGAGTTCGGGACGGGCTGGCGCGGACAGGATCCACCTTGCGAGGTTGCCAGCCTTCAATGAGTAACGGGGGAGGGCTGGCAGCTTCGCGCTTCGTCGAAATAATACGAACGGCGCAGAATAAACCCGGTAAACGGTCATCCGGGCGTTTATCGCATTATCCCTGTGAGCTAGTCCCGGCTGGGGCCAGGATCGGTGCAGTTGTCAGCAGTCGACCCTCGCTGATCACGGAGGCACTCATGGGACGACGCTCAGCACTAGCCGTCGCCGGGATCGCCTTAGCCGGGCTGATCTCGCCGGCGCTGGTGTCACCGGCCGCAGCGGCGCCACAAGCCCCGGCTGCCGTCGGAGCACAGCCCGCTGTGGCCGCGCCCGCGCCCATCACCTGGACCGCGTGCGGCACCACGTCCTACCCCACGCTGCAGTGCGGCAAGGTATCGGTCCCGCTCGACTACAACAATCCCGGCGGGCAGAAGATCACCCTCGCGGTCTCCCGCATTCCGCACACGGCGGCGACGTCGCAGGGTGCGCTGTTGGTCAATCCGGGCGGGCCGGGCGGCTCCGGGCTCACGTTGGCCGGATTCGTCGCGAGCAACCTTCCGCCCGCGGTCGCCGCGCAGTACGACGTCATCGGATTCGACCCGCGCGGGGTCGGCAACAGCGAGCCCGCGCTCAACTGTCTGCCGGGCTACTTCGACCCGGTGCGGCCCGACTCGGTGCCGAAGACGCAGGCCGACATGGAAGCCAACCTGAAGCGGGTGAAGAGCTTCGCCGCGGCCTGTGGGGCGAAGTACGGCAGCCTGCTGAAGTACATCGACACGATCAGCGCGGTCAAGGACCTGGACTCGATCAGGCTGGCGCTGGGCGAGAAGACGATCAACTACTTCGGCTACTCGTACGGCACCTACCTCGGCGCGGTGTACGCGAAGCTGTTCCCGAAGAACGTCCGGCGGATGGTGCTGGACAGCGTCGTCGACCCGACCGGGGTCTGGTACGAGAACAACCTCGACCAGGACTACGCGTTCAACGCCCGGCACGAGGCGTTCGCGGCCTGGGTGGCGAAGTACGACGCCACCTATCACCTCGGCACGACCCAGGACGCGGTGCTGAAGCAGTGGTATGCGACCCGGGCGGCGCTGAAGGCCAAGCCGGCCGGTGGAAAGGTCGGGCCCTCGGAGTTCGAGGACACCTATATCCCCGGTGGCTACTTCAACGGCTACTGGCCCTACCTCGCCGACGCGCTGGCCGCGTACGTCAACCAGAAGGACGAGCAGGCGCTGGTCGACGTCTACGACGCGTTCGCGGCGATCGACGAAGGCGGCGAGAACGGCTACAGCGTCTACGCGAGCGTCCAGTGCCGGGACGCCCACTGGCCGAAGAAGTGGTCGACGTGGGTCTCCGACAACTGGCGGGTGCATAAGAAGGCGCCGTTCATGACGTGGAACAACGCCTGGTACAACGCGCCGTGTGCGTTCTGGCCGGTGAAGAGCCTGTCGCCGATCGACGTGTCGAACTCGAAGGTCGAGTCGGTGCTGATCTTCCAGGCGACGGACGACGCCGCGACGCCGTACCCGGGTGCCGAGGTCGTGCGGCGCAAGATCAAGAACTCCCGCCTGGTCGTCGAGGCCGAGGGCGGCAACCACGGCATCACGCTGAGCGGTAACACCTGCCTTGACCAGTACCTGGCCGACTACCTGGCAACCGGAGCTCGGCCGGACGGTCCGGGCCTCGTCGACGCGACCTGCGCCGCGTTGCCGGACCCGGAACCGCTGGCGCCGACCGCCGAGGCCGGGACCACTGCCAAGTCCGCAGCCAAGGCGGGACGCGGCACTCTGCACGAGTATGTTTCTGCGCGACCGATTGAGTAGATAGGTAACATTTCGGGCATCCTGGGCACGGGCGACAACGCAGTCGTCCGTGCTCAGGAGGTCTCGGACCATGATTTCTCACGTCAACTGCGTGGTTCTCTATGTTCGGAACCAGCAGCGATCGATCGAGTTCTACGTCGATGCGCTGGGCTGGGAACTGCGCACCGACGCGCTCATGTCCGACGGAACGCGCTGGGTCGACGTCGCACCGCCGCGGGCACGGACTCGCATCGCGCTGATCGAGCCGCAGGACGGTTACGTCTTCCCGCCGACGGCGGCCGCGCCCTGCACGCTGACGACGGAGGACGCGCAGTCGACGTTCCACGACCTCAAGGGCCGCGGCGTGGAGGTCACCGAGCCGGTGGTGGAGTCCTGGGCCACCTATCTGACGCTGACCGACCCGGACGGGTACATCTACGTGGTCGGCGAGAACCACGACTAACGCGCGCGGCGGTCCGGTAGCCGGAGCACGTGGTCGCGGATGTCACCACCGACGCCGGTCGACAGCGTCTTTCCCGCGGCGTGCAGTTCGCGGACGGCGGCCCTGATCTGGGCGGTGTCGGCGGTCCCGAACAGCCCATCGAGCACCTCGCGCGGCCGGTCGGAGATGCGGAACTCGCCCACCCGCCGACGAGTCTCCAGCAGGTTGCGTTTCAGGTTCTCGACGACCGCCCGCTCCTCGTGCCTTTCCGCGCCGACCGCCAGACGTTCGGCGCTCTGCAGACCTTCGACGGCGAGCTGCTCCGTCGGCGACTTCTCGGCACCGGCCTGACGTAACGTGCGGCGCCAACCACGCCGCGCCCGAGCGACGGCGTCCGCAAAAGCCCACGCACCGTGGGGTTGCCGAGTGATCAGGATCAGCCAGAACACCGGCTCGTCGTTCGGGTTCACCCGCACCGCCGCCGGCCAAGCCCGCCCGGGTAGAGCTGCCTCGAGCCGCCGCAGGTAACCGCGCACCACCGCACCGGCGCCACCCGAGTGGTACTCGGTGCGCCACTCCGCCCCGACCGCCCGGTCGAGCTTCTCCAACGCCGCTTCCGACCGACGTTCGCCGATCAGCTTGGCGGCGGTGCGCCGGATGGCGTCCGCACGAATGAACGCGATGACGTCGCTGCTCGGCCAGCGACCGGCCCTCGGTCCGGTCAGCAGCGCGGTCAGATCGTCCAGCGGCAGGCTCCCCGACGTGACGTCGAGGAGCACCAGCAAGGCGGCCTGCTCGGCCTCGGGCAGGACCTCGGGCAACGCGTCGACGACCGTGCTGCGCCGGGCGTCCGCTCCGGCCGCGGCCAACGGCCGCAGCGCGGCCGGGCTCTCGTCGAAATGAACGAGGCGGGCTTCCGGCGTGTCCCCGAGCGTCGGTGCGAACGTTCCCGCCGGCGCGGTGATCACTACGGGGGACGCTGTGACGCGGCCTTTCGTCGCCGTACGGAGCCACGATCCGAGGTAAGTGGCGAGGAACTGCTGGATCAGCAACGTCGACGACTGCCGTGACGAGACGAGCAGCGCAGACCGAGCCACGCACCTACTTTCCCACGCGCCTCGATCGCGAGGCGGAGTCCCGGGCGAACTGATTGCACCGTCGAGGGCGGAGTCCGATATATACCGCCAGCTCTAGTCGGCCGAACGGCTAGAGCTTCGGACCGTCGCGCTCGTCACGTGGGACGACCTTGACTGTATGCCGATCTGCCCTGCAATCTCTAGCGAGCAACTGGGTCTTATGGATCAGACAAACTTGCAGAAGGAGTTGCCGTGATCACGCGCCGCCAACTGTTGGCAGGCTCCGCTTCGCTCGGCCTGCTGGGAGCGCTCGCGGCGTGCGGAAGCGACGACGACAGCGAGAGCAGTGGCACCAGCGGCGTCGCCAGCACGCTGCGGCTCGGCCACTTCCCGAACCTGACCCACGCTACGGCGCTCGTCGGCATCAACTCGGGCCTGTTCACCAAGGCGCTCGGTAGCAAAACCAAGCTGGAGACCCAGCAGTTCAACGCCGGCCCGGCGGCCGTCGAGCAGATCTTCGCCGAGGGCCTCGACGCGACCTACATCGGCCCGAACCCGACCGTGAACGCCTTCGTCAAGAGCAAGGGCGAGGTCATCCGGGTCATCGCCGGCTCGGCTTCCGGCGGCGTCGCGTTCGTGGTGAAGAAGGGCATCACCAAGGACAAGCTCAAGGGCAAGCGGATCGGCACCCCGCAGCTGGGCAACACCCAGGACGTCGCGCTGCGCTACTGGCTCAAGGATCAGGGCCTCACCGCCACCAAGGAGGGCGGCGGCGACGTCAAGATCCAGCCGCAGGAGAACGCCCAGATCCTGGAGAAGTTCACCGCAGGCCAGCTCGACGGCGCCTGGGTGCCCGAGCCGTGGGTGAGCCGCCTGATCGATGCCGGTGGCGAGGTCCTGATCGACGAGCGTGACCTCTGGCCGAACAAGCGGTTCGTCATCACGAACCTCATCGTCCGGACCGAGTTCCTGGAGAAGTACCCGCAGACGGTGAAGTCCCTGCTGGAGGGGCACGTCGAGACGAACGCCTCGATCAAGGCAGACCCGGCGGCGGCGCAGAAGGCGATCTCCGAGCAGATCGGCAAGCTGACCGGCAAGCCGCTCAAGCTCGACATCATCACGAAGGCGTGGCCCACGCTGGAGTTCCTCAACGACCCGATCGCGTCCTCCCTCGTCACCGGCGCGAAGCACGCCGAGGAGGTCGGGCTGCTCGACAAGGTCGACTTGGACGGCCTGTACGACCTGAAGCTGCTCAACGAGGTGCTCAAGGCGAAGGGGGAGACCGCGGTGACACAACCATGACGGTCACGGCCGGTACCACCACCACGAAGGCGGACGCCGTCCGCCTTCGTGGCGTGTCCAAGCGCTATCCGGGTGGCACGCTCGCGCTCGACGGCGTCGACCTGGCCGTGCGGCCGGGCGAGTTCGTCTGTCTCGTCGGCGCGTCGGGCTGCGGTAAGAGCACGCTGCTCAACCTCGTCGCGGGCCTCGACGCGGCGACGGCCGGATCGATCGAGGTCGACGGTGACCGGGCCGCGTTCATGTTCCAGGAACCCGCGCTGTTCCCCTGGCTCAAGGTCGGCCAGAACGTCGAGGTGCCACTCAAGCTCCGCGGCGTGCCGCGGGCCGAGCGGCGGGAGCGCGCGGCCGAGCTGCTGCGCACCGTCCGACTGAAAGACGTCACCGACAAGCGGCCGCACGAGCTGTCCGGCGGCATGCGCCAGCGCGTCGCACTGGCCCGGACGCTCGCGCACGACGCCTCGGTCCTGCTGATGGACGAGCCGTTCGCCGCGCTGGACGCGATGACCCGCGACGCGCTGCACGACGAGATCGAACGGATCTGGCTGGAGCGGAACCTCACCGTCCTGTTCGTCACGCACAACGTGCGGGAGGCCGTGCGGCTCGGCGACCGGATCATCCTGCTGGCCAGCCGGCCCGGCCGGGTGATCGAGGAGTTCCACGTCGACCAGCCGCGCCCGCGGCGACTCGAGGACCCGGAGGTGGCCGCGCTGTCCGGCCGGGTGACCGAGCGCCTGAAGGAGGAGGTGCGGCGCCATGTCAGCTGACACATCGACGGACGGCGGCGGCGCCGACACGGGGCTCGATACCACCACGGCCGACTGGAACACCGCGGGCCGCTCCGCGGACTGGAAGCAGACCGAGCGGGAGCTGGCCGGCCTCGACGCGCTCGAGATGGCGCCGGAGCGGCGCAACCTCGGACGCAAGATCTGGCGGAGCACCTGGCCGAAGGTGCTGGCGATCGTCATCTCGATCGCGGCGTGGCAGATCGTGGTCGAGACCGGGTGGCGGCCGCGCAGCATCCTGGCGCCGCCCAGCGAGGTGTTCCCGGCGCTCTGGGAGATGCTGACCACCGGCTCCTTCTGGAGTGCGGTGGGAACGACCATGACCCGGGCGGTCATCGGGTTCGCGGTCGCGGTGGCGATCGGTCTGGTCATCGGGTTCGCGGTCGCTCGGTTCGCCGTGCTCCGTGCCGCGATCGGTTCGCTGATCACCGGTTTGCAGACGATGCCGTCGATCGCCTGGTTCCCGCTGGCGATCGTGCTCTTCCAGGGCGGCGAATCGGCGATCTTCTTCGTGATCGTGCTCGGGGCCGCCCCGTCGGTCGCGAACGGCGTCCTGGCCGGCGTCGACTTCGTGCCGCCGCTGCTGGTCCGGGCCGGGCGCAACATGGGCGCCAGCGGCCTGAGCCTCTATCGGACGGTCATCGGGCCGGCCTCGCTACCGGCGATCCTGGCCGGGCTCAAGCAGGGCTGGGCCTTCTCCTGGCGCAGCCTGATGGCCGGTGAACTGATCGTGACGATCGGCGAGTCCGGGTCGCTGGGTGGGCTGCTCACGCTCACCCGGGAACTCTCCGAATACGCGCAGATGCTCGGGGTGATGATCGTCATCCTGGTCATCGGCATCCTGGCCGACGCGGTGTTCGGCTGGGCCAACAACTCGCTCCGTCGTCGGTGGGGTTTGGCCGCCGACCATGAAGTCTGAGCGACTATTTGACAGCAGGCCGGCGCCCTCGGGTGCCGGCCTGTTTGCGTCGCTGGGCGCGCTGGCCTGGGACGATCACGGTCCGTGAGAGTCGGCATCTCGCAGTGTTCCGGCAATTCCGATGCATTCGGTCGGGGGTGAGTGTGACCTCGGCTCGCCGGACCGGCATTATAGGAAGGTGCAGATATCGGCTCGGGCGGAGTACGCGGTGCGAGCGCTCTTGGCGCTGGCAGCGAACGATCCCACGACCTCTACTGCCCAGGCACTCGCGGACGAACAGGGGCTCCCGCGAAAGTTCCTCGAGGCAATCCTCTCCGACCTACGTCGGGGCGGCCTGGTGCGCAGCCAGCGGGGCGCAGAAGGCGGGTACCGGTTGGCGCGGCCGGCCGACGCCATCGCCATCGGTGAAGTACTCCGGGTCGTCGACGGGCCGCTGGCCGGCGTCCGGGGTGAGCGCCCCGAGGCCGCGGTCTACAACGGCGCGGCCCAGAACCTGCAGACCGTGTGGGTCGCGGTCCGGGCGGCGGTCCGCAACGTCCTCGACGAGGTGACGTTGGCGGACGTGCTGTCGGGCAACTTCCCGTCGCACGTCAGCGAGATGGTGGCGGCACCGGGAGCCTGGGCGCCGCG
Organism: Cryptosporangium aurantiacum; assembly: GCF_900143005.1. NCBI lineage: Bacteria > Bacillati > Actinomycetota > Actinomycetes > Cryptosporangiales > Cryptosporangiaceae > Cryptosporangium > Cryptosporangium aurantiacum. The sequence goes on along the minus strand of NZ_FRCS01000002.1, from coordinate 789,139 downwards.
CTGAGCAGTTCGGCGGGGTCAGCCGCGCAGCGGTTCGGCTCAGCCGCGCAGGGGCTCGGCGGCGGCCAAGGCATATACACCGGGGGCCTCGACCGACCGGGGACGCTCGACCGAGCCCTGCTCTTCCCACTCGATCCGGGCGGCGAGCTCCAGGTAGCCGTCGACGTCGTAAGCGCTGTCGATCGAGGTGCCGTACATGGTGGCCTCCGGGGGCTCGGTGTCCGTTCGTTGTCTGCATCACAGTCAACGGCCGGAAAAGTGCCGTGCCCGGTTCAGCGAGGGTGCAGCCCGGTAGCAGACCGCCGGGTCATTCCCCGTGTCGAAGCGAACATTCGGTCAGTGCCCGCGACGAATGAAGCCCGAGCGTGAACACCGCACTCTGAAGAAGCCCAACGGGGCGTGCCCCCCACCTCGGCCCGTTGGAGCGCCCGGTGAGAAAACCGACGGCCCGGTCCCCTCCACGGGGCCGGGCCGTCGTTTTGCCTGGTCAGCCAGGCTGGCGGAGGATACGAGATTCGAACTCGTGAGGGGTTGCCCCCAACACGCTTTCCAACTCGGCGCGTGGACGTTCACCGGCGTTCGGCATAGTCCGTGACCTGCTCCCCGTCCGTGTGGCGGACGGCCCTGAACGTGGCCGAACACCGACGAACGAGACCACAACTGAGACCACGCGCCGAGCCGACGTCGCCCTACTCGGCCGCGGACTGCCAGCGGACGGTGAGGACCACGCTGTCGTCTTCGGCCTGCCATGAGTGATCGAGGCCCGGACCCCACACGACGTAGTCACCCTGCTTTTCGAGGGTGGTGCTTCCCGTGGTGAGGTCCAAGCGGAAGCGCCCGGAGACCAGCAGTAGGACGGTGGTTCGGGTGTCGTCGGCCGTCCACTCGGCGCGCTGATCACCCTTCGGGTGAATTCCCCACTTGATCTCTACAGCGTCGCTCTTGCGGATGGCGCTGTGGGTCGTGGGGTCCACGAAACTGCCTAGCAGCCAGCCCCGGTACTGGCTGGCGTCATCGTTAGCGTTCCCGGCGTAGAAATTGTCAGTCACGTGCTTCCCATTCGATCGAGGGGAGGTCGACCCTGTTACCGCCGATTTCAGCCAGGCGGCGAATTCCCTGGAGCGCTGCGAACAGTCCCTCGTTGCTCCAGGCCGGATCGTGGATAAGTGTAAGAATCGAATCACGGTCGAGAGTTGAATATCGGCGGATGCTACCGGATTCCCAATTCGCAGCGATGTCACCACCGTACTGCTCCCACCACGACTCGTTGTGTATCGCTATCAGATTCGCTATCTCGTAATTCCCGCTGACTAAGTTGAACCCTACCGCAGTGCATTCCATCGACCAGTCTGCCGGGTCGGGGTGCTCAGCCAGCCACCGCATCGGTGCAGAGAGCCTGCTCGGGTGCATCGGGTCTGCACTCCGCTGGTGGTGCGTGAACACAGAGTCGACGTCGTCACGCCCGAACAGCTCCTCCTCCATCTCGCGCTCGATCGTGCGGTATATCTGGGCATCCTCGGAGTAGTCGACCAATGGCCCATGAAAAGACTTAGGGATAACGGCGATACGTCGGGCAGCGTTGAGTACCTGTGGCGAACGCTCCTGAATTAGGATTAGGTAGTCACGCCCGTTTCGCGCCCTTCGGGCTGGGCGTGCAACGGCGAACAGCGAGAGTGCACCGCCTGCGCACAGCCTGTCATCCACGTTCGTAACTGCTGCGATTGTCGGTAGATACCGGTCGCGAAGAGGCAAGCTGCCGGGGGTGGACTCACGCTGATTGACCAATGCGTCTGATAGTTCCCCTTCCAGCAGGTCAAACGTTAGGGCGTAGTCGAGGAAGGCGGCTATACCGACCTCGCCATTGATGCCCTCGGGGGAGACGCTGATACGCCGTAGTCGGTAGAGCGGCGCGTTCACGATCCGGAGATCGGTCGCGACTCCGGAAGCGAGTCGGTCGACCGCGGCAAGCGCGCCGTACTCGTCTACACCGGGCGGGTCATAGGTCAGGGGGGAGAGCGCCATCGTGTCGCGGCCTACACCGAGGGGCAACCGGAGGTCGAGCCAGGTCGGCCGTGTCAGCACGCTTGTCGAGACGGGCACCCCATCCACCCGGGCCGTATGGAGCACCCAGGGGGTCGAAGTCCTGTAGTAGGCCGCTAGCGAGTTGGCTACGGCTTCTCGGCTGAGGTTGGTGCGGACGGCGCGCTGCCGCTCGACGCCTGCTCTGCTGACCATCTCCAACCGACCCGCGACCCGGGCGCGACTGGCGCCGGCCGGCCAGCGAGCAGTCCGGTCCAGCCATTCCAGTGCGGCGGACGTGTGCTCGTCGGCCGGGATCTCCGGTGCGGCAGGCATCTCCACTGGGGGCAGAGACGTATCGCCGCGAAGCAGCAGCGCGAACCGGCTCCGTACGTCGGTCGGAGCCTGCGTCAGGATCGTGTCGAGTGCCCGTTGCAGCTCGATGGTGAGGACCATGTCGGGGGTTGCGTTCCACTTCGCTACGGTGCGGACCACCGTGCCTATCCGGTCGGCAAAGCCCTCGTTGGTCAGACGGAGGGCTTGTCGTAGCGCACTGGCGTGATGCCCCGTCCATGTGTCGACCACGTCCACGCGCGAACCTCCCTCCGACAGCTCGGTGCACTCCGAGTGCACTGCCAGGTCATCACGGTTTCTCCTCGGTCGCGCCAGTCTGGATGCAGGACGGCGAACGGGGAGGTGGAACGGATGGGGCAGGCATCAGCGAGCCCGCTTCGGGCCGGGAGCGGCTGGCGGGACGTCGTGCTCGCGAGCGAGACGGCGGATGTAGGCGCTGGTGAACGGCGAGAGCCGTTCGACTTCGGTCGGTGTGATGTCTGCCTTGAGTGCCGTGATGACGGCATCGATCAGCGCTTGCCGCGCTGTCTGGTGTTCGGACTCGGTGTGTCTGTAGTGGGTCGTCGCTGCCTCTAGCTGCTCACGCGGGTCGGTCACCCGAACAAGAGTAGCGCAACAGCCTTGCGGAACTCCGTCGATCTGTGCGACCTTGATTGCGCAACAGAGAAGCGATACTAAGGAGCGGTTATGTCGAGCAAGTCGAACAGGCGTCGCCGGTTGGGGAGTGTGGAGCTGTCCGACAGGGAGCCGACCTGCGCGGACCTCGCCGCGATCGAGGTCGAATGGCCGGTGATCGCGGCGGAGATCGACGTCGTTGACGCGATGACGCGGATGGCCCGCGCCGAGGCCGGACCGACAGAGCTGGACTGGCAGGCGCTGCGCAGCGCCGAGCGTCGAGTGCTGGCCGAGGCCCGGAAGCTGGCCAACGCCGCGCGTCGGTCGATCACGCCGGAGGTGGCGTGATGGCGGCGGAGACCTGCAAGAAGTGCAAGGGCCGCGGCGCGACCGCGCACAGCGCGGGCGGGTCGGGCTACACGTACAAGCGATGCGCCTCCTGCGGTGGGTCGGGGGTGGCCCGATGAACTCCCGGTTCTGGCTTCGGCCGGTCGGCCCGATGAGCCGCCGCTACTGGCTGGTCTCGCTCGTGTTGATCCTCGCGTTCGCCTTGGCGATGTGGAACGAGCATGTCCACGGCCCGTGGGCCTGGCAGACGTGGACGACGGTGTTCCTCGTCGCGGGTGGCGCTCGGCTGGTTCACCTGTGGGCCGACGACACGGAACCGAGTGATGAGCCGTGAGCCGCATTCGGGCCGAGTACATGGACCCTGCCGGCGTCCGACACGGTGGCATGCCGACCGTGCATTGGGGCGGGGCGGACCCGACGATCTATGCCACCAAGCGGCAGCTTGCCAAGAAGGGCAAGCGTCGTGGTCGGCAGCCGGTCGCCGCGCAGCTGCGGTGGTGGGGTATCACCGGTCACGGCGGCTATGGCGAGCGGTTCGCTGACCTCTACCGCTGGGATCTGGCGAAGGACAAGCGCCCGGCGACGCGGCGGCAGTTAGCCGCTCTGGCGAAGGCCAACCGCGCGCTCCGCACCTGTCCCACCTGCGGTGTCGTCCGCGAATACGTCATCCCACGGAAGTACGGCGAGTGCATCGACTGTCACGACGACTACTGGTGCTCCAAGCCCTATTCCGGCGCCGAGCGGGAGGCCGCGTGATGGCCGACTTCGAGGACCAAGTCGATTGGGACGAGATCGACTACTGGACCGATCGCTGCGGCGCCTGTGACGAGCGATGCGGCGGGACCTGCGAGGACTACCCGATCGACACGACGAAGGAGGGACCGCGATGACCACCGACACGATCAACCGGACGACCGGCAGCGCCTACCCGCCCGCGGTCGCCGACCTGATGCCGCGCGCCCGGATCCTGGCTCGGGACACCGGGGCGCTGCCCTCGCGCAACAAGCTGATGACCGAGCTGAAGATCGGCAAGCCGAAAGCGAGGACGTTGCTCGATCTGCTCGCCGAAGAGGGCTGGCAGGCGCCCGCGGCGCGTCCGACCCGGGGCGCGGAGCGGCTGCACCTGGTGACCCCGGACGAGCACGAGGTGCCCGCGGTGCCGATCCGTCGCGTCTCGCCGGCGACGCACGACGCGTCCCCGGTCGCGTCGGACACCGCGGCACGCGACGCGTCGACCGAGGCCGTGCGTGACGCGTCGCGCTCAGCTGGGACTGACGCGTCGAGTACGCCGGCGAACACGACACCTCCCGTCGAGGCTCCGGCCGCGGATCGGTGGGAGAGCCGCATTCAGACGCTGCTGACGTTCGGCACCGGTCTGATCGCGTTCGGCGGGGCACTCGGGCACGCCGTGCAACTCGCCGTGGCGCACGGGCAGCCGGTCGTCTACGCGTCGCTGACCGCGGTCCTGATCGAGACCACCGCGCTCTCGGCCACGTTGGAGCTCCGGCGGCGGCGCCGGACCGGTCAGTCGATCTGGCTGCCGGTTCTGGTCCTGATCCTCGGTGCGGGTCTGAGTCTGTCGGTCCAGATCGCCTGTGCCGAGCACTCGGTGTGGGGCTGGATCCTCGCCGCGGTCCCGGTCGTGGCGTTCCTGATCCTCATGAAGTTCGCTCTGTCTCGGCTGCACTCAGACCCGGGTCCACGACGCCCATGAGCAGCCATAACGCAGTTCACGCGGACCGGTCCGCTGATCCCGACCAAGAGAAGTCGGACCGGTCCGCACCCTGCACCACCCCTCAACTGCCAGGGAGGCAGACCCATCATGGCTAGCAACAACGAACAGCACGAGCCCGACCCGGGCCGGTTCGACTGGAACCGCGCCGAGCACGACCTGAACACCCCGACGCCCGACGTCGACCCGGACGGCGCCGACGTGGTCGACCTGGACGCGGCCCGCGGACGCCGCGGGCAGGTGCGGGACACCTCCTACGAGATCGAGCTAGACGACCCCGGCGCGTCGACGCCGCTCGTGGGTGAGCTTGTCGACGTCCCGGCGATGGCCCCGGACGGCTCGCGCCGGCCGATCATCCCGACCGCGCTGCGGCGGGAGAACCTGCGGGACACGATCACCCGGTTCCTCGGGCAGGTCGCGTACGTGTCCGGGTTCCACGCGGTCCGGTCGCCCTGGTACCTGCTTCAGGCGCTCTGGTTCGCGCTCCGCGGGCTGCTGCGCGTGGTGCGGATGCAGCTCGGTTGGTGGTGGGTGCGCAACCACTTCGCGTTGCTCCAGCACACCGCGGACGCCAACGACCCGCACGAGTGGCTCAAGATCCATCGCGAGATCAAGTCCACCCGGCTGTGGCGGGGCATCGTGCTCGGCATCGAGATCCTGCCGGTCACCATCGGCGGGTTCGTTGCGTGGGCGCTGGTTCCGCGCCTCTACCTCTACCTCGCGCTCGTGCCCGCGCTGCTCGTGCTCGCCCACTTCGGGCGTCCGGCCGGCCGGACGATCATCGGCACGGCGATCGTGGCGCCGCGGTTCCGCAAGCTCAACTCCGACGTCGTGCTCCGGGCGTACTACGCGGCGAAGCTCGGCGATCCGGACAAGGACGGGCAGCAGATCCAGTTCGGCTCCCGGATGGCCCGCGAGGGCGGCGGCTCGCACGTCCTGGTCGACCTGCCCTACGGCAAGGGCCTGGACGACGCGGTGAAGGCACGCGGCGCCATCGCGTCCGGTATGGACGTGGCGCTCTCACAGGTGTTCATCTCACGTGACCCCAGCTCGCACCGTCGGCACGTGCTGTGGGTCGCCGACCGTGACCCGCTCGCGCTGCCCGCGGGCCGCTCGCCGCTGCTGCGCTGCAAGCCCACCGACATCTGGCAGCCCGCGCCGTTCGGGCTGGACGAGCGGGGCAACGTGGTCTCGGTCAACCTGATGTGGACCTCACTGCTCATCGGCGCGCAGCCCCGGCAGGGCAAGACGTTCGCCGCCCGCACCCTCGCGCTCTACGCCGCGCTTGACCCCTACACGAAGCTCGCCGTGTTCGACGGCGGCGGCAAGCCCGACTGGCGGAAATTCGCCCTGGTCGCCGACTACTACGCGTTCGGTCTCGCGCTGACCCGCGACGGCGACCCGGCCGAGATCCTGGTCGGATTCCTGCGGTGGCTCAAGGCCGAAGTGCAGGACCGCTACGAGCGGCTCTCCCAGCTCCCGGTCGACGTGTGCCCGGAGGGCAAGCTCACCCGGGACATCGCCCGTAACCCGAAGTTCCGGATGCCGGTCTGGCTCGTCGCGCTCGATGAGTTCCAGGAGTACTTCGACCTCGGGGAGATCTCGAAGGAGATCGCGTCTCTGCTGGTCTACCTGGTCAAGGTCGCACCCGCGGCAGGGATCATCTTCGTGGACGCCACTCAGCGCCCCTCGGGCGTCGGCAACGGGCAGGTCGCCTCCCAGTTCATCTCCTACCGCGACAACCACCAGGTGCGGTTCGCGCTGCGCACCGGCTCGTGGCAGGTCTCCGACCTGGTACTCGGCGCGGGCGCCAACTCCGAGGGGTTCGACTCCTCGACGCTGCTGCCGACCTACAAGGGCGTCGGGATGCTCCGCGGCGCCAGCGACGCCACCCCGACCGTGCGGACGTACCTCGCGGACCAGGAGGACGCCGAGAAGATCCTGATCGCCGCGCGCAAGCTCCGCGAGCACGCCGGCACCCTCTCCGGCATGGCAGCCGGCGAGAGCGTGGCGCGGGAGACCCGGGACGTGCTCGCCGACGTCGCCTCGGTGTTCGCCGCGGCGGAGACCGGTCTGCACTGGACGGTCATCGCCGCCCGGCTCGCCGACCGGATCCCGGAGCACTACACCGACCTGACCGCCGACGCGATCAGCGCTCAGGCTCGCGCGCTCGGAGTGCCGAGCAAGGACGTCAAGCGCGACGGCCAGAACCTCAAGGGCGCCCGCGCCGCCGACGTCCGGACCGTGCTCGAACGCCGCAAGGCGAACGGAGCGTAACCAACTGACGGATCGGGTCGGGTAGCGACTGGCGCGCTACTGGTCGCGGCTGCGCTACCCGACCCGCTACCGCCCACAACCCACCCCATCAGGCCGTATTTCCGCTGGTAGCGGGTCGCGGCCTCGGCACCTCACGCCCGAAAACCGCCTCTGGAGGCATCCCGTGCTCACCCTCGCCGCTACCTCTACCCCCGATCCCGCTACCTACAGTGACCTGCTCGTTCCTCTCGCATGGCTCCTGCTCGCCGGTCTGATCGCCGCGCCGTTCTACCTCGGACTGTGTTGGATCTGGCCGTTCACCGCCTGCCGCCGCTGCCACGGCGCCGGCAAGCGCGGCGCCTGGATCGGCCGCGGCTTCCGCTACTGCACCCACTGCGACGGCACCGGCGCCCGCCTGCGCGCCGGACGCCACGTCCTGAACTACCTCCGCCGCACCCACCGCGCCGGCCACCGCTGACGCCCGGAAGGAGATACCCGCCATGCGCACCACCACCGTCACCTACGGCCCGGACAAGCACACGACCGAGATGAGCTACCAGGCACTGCCCGCAGCCGGACTGGTCCTGACTCCGGGGCTCAGCCCCACCGGCACGTTCAACGGCTGCTGGACCGTGCGGCACGCCGCCTCCGGGCTGGTCATCAACGACCCGACCGGCTTCGACGGCCACTTCTCGACGCTGGACGGGGCCTACGCGTTCGCTCAGGCCCTGGTCGACTACTTCCCGGACGTCGACTTCACCGCCGACGCCACGGACGTCCGCGACCACCTCCGCCACGACCCGTTCGCGCTGACCAAAGCACTCGACGCCGCGCTCACCAGCGACCACGACGACCTGCGTCTCTCGCTCTCCTACTTCGAGGACGAGGACTACTGATGGCCACCGACCTGCCGGTCGCCCCGGTGTTCGCGCTGCACTGCCCGGCCTGCCAGTGGACCCGCACCGACCCGGCCGTCGAACAAGCCGCGCTGGACATCGCGGGCACCCACGACGACATCCACCACCACGGCACCCCGACCACCGTCCTGGTGCTGCTGCTCACCGACCCGGCCGTGCTCGACGCCGCGGCCAACGGCCACGGACAGGCCGCGGCTCTGCTCGGCTGGACCATCGCCGCCGCGGCCACCGCGCCGTTCACCCCGTCGGCTGCTCGCCCGGGACGGCGCGCGGCATGAACCCCGCCGAGCTGTCCGCGTGGATCCCCGGACCGGGGCGCTGTAGCGCCGGTGTCGGTCCGTGCGGAGCACCGGGCGCTCGGCTCTATCCCGCTGGCTGGCGCTGCCGCGAGTGCGCGCCGGTCTCCCACCGACTGCCTACCGGGAGCACCCCGCTCCCGGTGGCGGAGGAGCCCACCATGACCACCACTCCGACCCTGGCCGCGGCACTGGACTACGCCGCCCGCGGCTGGCCGGTGTTCTTCCTCGGACGCACCACCAAACGCCCCGTCGCCAACTGCCAGCCCTGCAAAGCCGCTGGCCACAATCACGACCCGGAGGCTTGCCCCTGCCTGACCTGCCACGGCTTCTACGCCGCCAGCACCGACCCTGACCGCGTTCAGCGGATGCACGACCGCGTGCCCTGCGGACTGCTCGCCATCCGGGCGGGACGCCCACCAGGGGCCGTCGCCGGGCTGGTCATCATCGACATCGACCCGGCGCACGGCGGGGCCGTCGACACGACCCTGATGCCACCGACCTACTGCGTGCGCACCGGGTCGGGTGGCTGGCACCTCTACTACGCCCACCCTGGCCGCCCGGTCGGCTCCCGGCCGATGCCCGGCCGACCCGGGATCGACGTCAAGGCTGACGGCGGGTACATCGTCGCGCCGCCCTCGCAGCACCCGACCACGGGCCAGCCGTACCGGCGAGTGGGAGACCGTGAGGTCCGCGCGCTACCCGCTCGGCTGCTCGCCGCGTGCCAGCCACCCGAACCCGTGCACGCGCCGAGCACCGAACGGCGCCCGGACGCCGGGGGCATCACGAACCCCGACGCCCTGCTCGCCTCGCTGTTGGACACGGTGGCCCGCGCCCCGGAGGGCAAGCGCCGCACGACGCTCTACGGCGCCTCCCGCGGCGTGGCCCGCATGGTCCTGGCGGGCGCCCTGTCCGAGGCCGACGCCTGGACGGCCCTGACCCGGGTCGGACGGCTGGCCGGCCAGACCGAACGCGACATACGCGCCGCCATCGAGGACGGATTCACCGCCGAGGGTGCTCTCACGAACGGAGTAGCGGCATGACCACGCCTACACCGCGGCTGACCGGCGCACAACTGCTCAACGCCGTCCGCGCCGCGCTCATCCGCTACGTCGTCCTGCCCACCCCCGAGGCCGCAGACGCGGTGACGCTGTGGGTCGCCGCGACCCACGCGCAACCTGCGTGGGCGCACGCGCCGCGGCTGGTCATCCGCGCGCCGGAGAAGCGGTGCGGGAAGTCGCGGCTGCTCGACGTCGTGGAAGCCACCTGCCATGCACCCCTGATCACGGTCAACGCCTCACCGGCCGCGGTGTACCGGGCGATCGGCACTGACGACCCGCCGACGCTGCTGGTGGACGAGGCAGACACGATCTTCGGCGGCAAGAACGCCGAGTCGAACGAGGATCTCCGCGGGCTGCTCAACGCCGGGCATCAGCGGAACCGGCCGGCGATTCGGTGGGACAACAACGCCCACAGGCTGGAGAAGATCCCCACGTTCGCGATGGCCGCGCTTGCCGGGATCGGGGCCATGCCCGACACGATCGAGGACCGGGCCGTCATCGTCCGCATGCGGCGGCGCGCCCCTGGTGAGACCGTCGCCGCGTACCGGCATCGGCGTGACACCCCGAAGCTGCGCGAGCTGGCCGCGCAGCTCGAGGAGTGGCTCCGTGAGCACCTGAAGGTGCTCGAAGCGGCAGAGCCTCCGATGCCCGTGGAGGACCGGGCCGCGGACACCTGGGAGCCGCTCGTCGCGGTCGCCGACCTCGCCGGAGGTGACTGGCCGGCCCGTGCTCGGCATGCCGTGATTACGCTGACCGCCGAGGCGGATGAGAAGTCGAGCGTGTCGACCCGCGCCCGGCTGCTCGCCGACGTCCGGACCGCGTTCACCGTGCTCGGTGACGCGCCCGCGGTGACCACCTCGGATCTGCTTAAGGCGCTCAACGCCGATCCCGAGGCACCGTGGTCGACGTTCGGGCCGACTGGTCTGACCGGGAAGCGTCTCGGTGATCTGCTTGGAGAGTTCGACATCAAGTCCGACACGATCCGCTTCCCCGTCGGGCAGGCCAAGGGCTACCGCCGCGCACAGTTCACAGACGCATGGGACCGTTACTGCCCGGCACCCGAGCAGCCCGCCGATGAGCTGGCCGAGGACGCCGAGATGCCCCCGCTCCCCGGGGTATCCGTACCATCCGTACCAACCTCGTTTCCGCAGGTCACGCGTGGTACGGATTCACCCCCTGGTACGGATCAATCCGTACCAACCGATGTCCCGGTACGGGCGTACGGTACGGATCAATCCGTACCACCCCACCAATCCGTACCGCCCCCGAGCAGTCAAAACGAGCTTGGTACGGATGGTACGGATACCCCCCGTGCTACGGGCACCGGCGGTGCCGAATGAGCGCCCGACGCCACAGCGGGACGAGGAACCGGGCCGCTGAAATCGCCGCTACGTCCGACGCCCTACCCACCACACCGACCGACCTCAACGAGGCCGCCTACGGCGCTCTCAGCGGGTCGTCAGACGTCCGCCACAGTGACCTGCCGCCCGCGCTGCCGCTTACCCGACCCACCCGTGACGAGGAGCTGACGACGTTCGAGAGCCTGCCGGAAGCTACGCCCCTGGTATCGCTTAACCCCGTCCTGACCGTGGAGGAGGCCGCGCGCCACCTCCGGATCGGCCGGACGTCGATGTACGCGCTGGTCTCGTCGGGCGAAGTGGAGTCGGTGACTATCGGTCGACTCCGCCGCGTCCCCCGGTCGGCGCTGGACGACTACGTCAATCGGCTCCGCTCGGCAGGGAGGGCGGCATGACGACTCCGAAGAAGGCCACTCGTCGGCCGAACGGCGCGTCGAGCATCTACGAAGGCTCGGACGGCTGGTGGCACGGGAGGGTCACGGTCGGCGTCAAGGACAACGGCAAGGAGGACCGCCGTCATGTTCGGGGCAGGACCGAGAAGGTCGTAATTCGCAAGGTCCGCGAGCTGGAGAAGGAGCGCGACAGCGGCAAAGTCCGCAAGATCGGGGCGCCCTGGACAGTTGCAGAGTGGCTCACACACTGGCTGCACAACGTCGCTCAGCCGAGCGTCCGGCAGTCGAGCTACAGCGCCTACGAGGTCGCCGTGCGGGTGCATCTCATCCCGGGAATCGGCGCCCACCGGCTCGATCGACTGACGCCCGAACACCTGGAATCGCTCTACAAGCGGATGGTGGCGAAGGGGAGTAGTGCGGGAACGGCGCACCAGGCGCACCGGACGATCCGCACGGCGCTCGGCGTGGCCGATCGCCGCGGTTACCTGCCCCGCGGAAATCCCGCGGCACGGGGCATGGCCAAAGCGCCCCGGATCGAGGAAGAGGAGATCGAGCCGTACACCGTCGAAGAGGTGCGCCGCCTACTGGCGGTGGCCGGGAAGCGACCGCGGAATAGCGCGCGGTGGGCAATGGCTCTGGCGCTCGGCCTGCGCCAAGGGGAGGTGCTCGGCCTGAAATGGTCGGACGTCGATCTCGACGCGGGCACGCTCCGAGTGAGCCGCGGACGCCAGCGGCCGAAGTACGAGCACGGGTGCGGCGGTAGTTGCGGACGTAAGCCGGGCTATTGCAAGCAGCGGAAGAACGTCCGGCCGGATACCGCCGACACGAAGTCACGCGCTGGAAAGCGACCGATCGGACTACCTGCGGAATTGGTGGCGCTACTCCGTCAGCACAAAGCGGCTCAGGAGGCAGAACGGGCCAAGGCCGCTCAACTCTGGCGGGACGAGGGCTGGCTATTCGCCACGCCGACCGGGGGAGTGCTCAGCACCAACACCGACTACCACGAGTGGAAAGACCTGCTGAAAGACGCCGGAATCCGGGACGGCCGACTGCACGACGCCCGGCACACTGCGGCCACGGTGCTGCTCCTGCTCGGGGTGCCCGACCGGGCCGTCATGGGCCTCATGGGGTGGTCGAACACCGCGATGGCCGCCCGATACCAGCACCTAACGGCAAAGGTCCGGCACGACATCGCGAAGCAGGTCGGTGGCCTGATCTGGCAGGCCGAGGAGGACACCGAGAAAGCCAACTGAGACCACAACTGAGACCACAGGCCCCTGTAAGACGACGACGGCCCGGTACCCATCCGTGGGACCGGGCCGACGTTTGCCCTGGTGAGAGGGCTGGCGGAGGATACGAGATTCGAACTCGTGAGGGGTTGCCCCCAACACGCTTTCCAAGCGTGCGCCCTAGGCCTCTAGGCGAATCCTCCGCCGGACAGGGTACCGGACGCACGAGCAGCTTTCGTACGGCGGGCTCCGCAGGGCAAGCGCACAGCGCTCTCTACGGCCGTTCTTGCCCGGCCGCGCCACCATCGGACCTGACAAACCCCCGCTGGCACCCGGAAACGCCGGACCCCCGGTCTCCGTCCGTGCTGGTGCGATGACACGATGACGCCAGTGGGGCGGGGCAGCCCGGGCACGACCCGGCGGCAGCAGGAGGACTCGTGGCGAGGGGCCGGAGAAGGCGGCAGGGCGGACCAGGCCGGTGGGTCCTGGCGGGCGTGGCGGTGATCGCGGCCATCGCCGCGGCGGCCACGGTGCTCGTGCTGCAGAACCGCGACACCGAGGACAAGGCCACGACCTCTGCCAGCGGGAACACGACGCTCTCCACGGTCTACGCGCCCTACGTGTACATGACGCTTGCCAACCGGCCCACGCTCACCCAGATCGCGGAGAAGACCGGCGCCAACGCCCTGCATCTCGCGTTCGCGATCACCGAGGGCGACACCTGCTCGCTCGCCTGGGACGGCACCACCGCACTCGACACGTACAAGAGCGAGATCACCGCGGCCATCGACAAAGGTATCGAGGTGATCGTCTCCAGCGGTGGCGCGAGCGGCGGCGAGGTCGCCGAGGCGTGCGAGACCGCCGACGCCACCCAGGAGCAACTGCAGACGCTGCTCGACCTCGGCGTCCGCTACCTGGACTTCGACGTCGAGGGCGACGCGCGGGTGGCCAACACCACCGCGAACGTCGCACGCGCCGAGGCGATCGCCGCGCTGCAGGAGAAGTACGCCGACCTCAAGGTGTCGTTCACGCTCGCGGCCGCGCCGCCGACCGACTCGACCACGGCGACCGGCGCGGCCACCACGGCGCCGTGGGTGGCGGCCGTCGACGCCGGCGTCGCGATCGACCGCATCAACATCATGACGATGAACTACGGCGGCAACGTCGCGGCGCAGGATATGGGCGCGGCGGCCACGGCGTCCGCGACCGGGTTGCACAAGCAGATCCAGAGCATCCAGGGCGTGGAGTCGGCGGACGCCTGGAGCATGGTCGGGATCACGCCGATGATCGGCGTGAACGACCTCACTACCGAGACCTTCACGCTCGAGGACGCCAAGACCGTTACCGACTTCGTCACGAAGAACGGCGTCGGGATGCTCAGCTACTGGTCGGTGGGGCGCGACTCGCAGTGTGCCGCGAGCGTCACGAAGCAGCCGGACGCTACCTGCAGCGGCGTCGAACAGGACGAGTACGCGTTCGCGTCGGCGTTCAAGGCCGTTCTCTAACGAGCCCGGGCCCGGGTCGCCGAGCGGCGCCGGGTAGACTTCTCACCAGCCCCTCGTGCGGCGCGTAACCTGTGAACCTCCCCAGGGCCGGAAGGCAGCAAGGATAAGCGGGCTCTGGCGGGTGCACGGGGGGTCCTTCTTTTCCCGGACGTGGGAGGCTTGCCTGCGTGGCCAACCGCGCTCTCTACCGCAAGTACCGGCCTCGTACGTTTGCCGAGGTCATTGGTCAGGAACACGTCACTGCACCGCTCATCCAGGCGCTGAAGAACGGCAAGCTGAACCACGCCTACCTGTTCTCCGGCCCGCGCGGGTGCGGCAAGACGTCCAGCGCTCGGATCCTCGCCCGATCGCTGAACTGCGTGAACGGCCCGACGCCTGATCCGTGCGGCGTCTGTGACTCCTGTGTCGCGCTGGCCCCCGACGGTCCCGGCTCGCTCGACGTCGTCGAGATCGACGCGGCCAGCCACGGCGGTGTGGACGATGCCCGCGACCTGCGGGAGCGTGCGTTCTTCGCCCCGGTCAACAGCCGGTTCAAGGTCTACGTCATCGACGAGGCGCACATGGTCTCGTCGCAGGGCTTCAACGCGCTGCTGAAGCTGGTCGAAGAGCCGCCGGACTTCGTCAAGTTCGTGTTCGCGACCACCGAGCCCGACAAGGTGCTGCAGACGATCCGGTCGCGCACCCACCACTACCCGTTCCGGTTGATCCCGCCGAGCACGATGGTCGGCCTGCTCGACCGGATCTGCACCGACGAGAGCGTGACGATCGAGCAGAGCGTTCTGCCGCTCGTCGTCCGGGCCGGTGGTGGCTCCGCGCGTGATTCGCTGAGCATCCTCGACCAGCTGCTCGCGGGCGCCGGCGACGGCGGCGTCACCTACCAGAACGCGGTCGCGCTGCTCGGCGTCACCGACTCCACGCTGCTCGACGAGGCGTGCTCGGCGCTCGCCGCCGACGACGGTGCCGCGCTCTACGGCGTCGTCGACCGGGTGGTGGACGCCGGCCACGATCCCCGCCGATTCGCGTCCGACCTGCTGGAGCGCCTGCGCGACCTGGTCATCCTGGCCACCGTGCCGGACGCCGCAGCCAAGGGCCTGGTCGACGCCCCCGCCGACCAACTGGAGCGGATGACGCTGGTCGCCAACCAGCTCGGCGTCGCGACCGCGTCCCGGATGGCCGACGTCGTGCACAACGGCCTGGTCGAGATGCGTGGCACCACGTCGCCGCGGCTGCTGCTCGAGCTGGTCTGCGCGCGGATGCTGCTGCCAGCCGCCGACGAGAGCCAGGCTGCCCTTCTGCAGCGGCTCGAGCGCCTGGAGCGGCGTCTCGCGATCGCGGGCGAAGGTACGTTGCCGGCTGCCCCACCTGCGCCGGTGCAACCGCAGGGGCGGACGCCCGGCGAGTCGGCACCGCAGGCCCGGGCGCCGGAACAAGCGGCCGGGGCGCCGGAACCAGCGGCTCCGCAGGCCCGGGCGCCGGAACCAGCGGCCCCGGCTGCCGAGCCGCCGCGCCCGACACCTCCGCCGGTGACACCGCCCCGCCCGGCCGCCGAGACGAGCGCACCCAGCCGGCCGACGCCCGACGCCGGAACCCCGAGCCGCCCGGCGGCCCCCGTGGTGCCCGCCCAGACCCCCGCTCCGGTGTCGCGGCCAGCACCCGCAGCGACCGCGCCACCCACACCCCCGGCCGCCGGTGGCATGGACGCGGCCGCGGTACGCCAGGTCTGGCCGCAGATCGTCGACCAGACCAAGCAGCGCAGCCGGATGGTGTGGGCGCTGGTGCAGAACGCGACCCCGCGCGAGGTGAACGGCGACGAGCTCGTGCTCGCGGTCAAACACCAGGGCGAGGTGCGGCGGCTGTCCGACGACAAGTGCGTCTCGGTGCTGCAGGAGGTGCTGCAGACCGTGCTCGGCGTCCGGTGGAAGATCCGCGCCGAGGCCGACGGCGCCCCGAGCGGCCGCGGTGGGGGCGGCGGAACCGGTCGGCGTGGGCCCGCACCGCCGCAGGCACCGGCTCCGGCGCCGCCCGCGCCCCCCGGTGGCGGTGGTGACTGGCCGACGATTGCCCCGGTGGGCGGTCTGCCCTCCGCGCCGGCTTCCGCACCGTCCGTCGCGCCCACGAGCCCAGCGCCGGCCAACCACGCGCAGCCCTCCGCTGCTCCGGTCAGCCCCGCCGCGGTCAGCCCTGCCCCGGTCAGCCCGGCCCCGGCCGGTACCGGGCTCGGCTCGACGACGCACGGTGCGCCCGCGCCGCGGTCGGGCGGTAGTGCGCCGGCGATGGTCGAGGACGACGACGTCCCGCTGCCGCCGGAGCCGCCGAGCGACCCGATGTACGACGGGTTCGACCCCGGCGACGAGCCGCTGGACGACGAGGACGAAGCGTCGGCCGGGCGGCCGATCGACTCCGAGGCGGACGCGATCGCGCTGCTCGAACAGCACCTCGGTGCCCGCCAGATCGACTGACGCACCGATTTGGCGCGCGGTCCGGCGTCCGCATGAGTAGTGAGGGAAGCCGCCGTCGCCCGGGCCGGTTGCCCGGACAGTAGGCTGAAAGCCGTTGTCATTCTGAAGGGGGATTCGCCGTGCAACCTGATGGTGGGTTCGACATGCAGGCGATCCTCGCCCAGGCACAGCAGATGCAGCAGCACATCATGGAGGCCCAGGCGCAGCTGGCGGAGGCCGAGTTCACCGGCGTCGCCGGTGGTGGCCTGGTCACCGCGACCGTGAACGGCACCGGTGAGCTCATCGGTCTGGTGATCCAGCCGTCCGCGGTCGACCCGGACGACACCGAGACGCTGGCCGACCTGGTGCTGGCGGCGGTCCGTGCGGCGAACGCGGAAGCACAGCAGGCGGCCGCCGAGACGATGGGGCCGCTGGCAGGCGGGCTGCCCGGCCTGCCCGGCCTGGGGATGTAGGGATTCGTGTACGAAGGCGCCGTTCAGGATCTGATCGACGAACTGGGCCGGTTGCCCGGCGTCGGTCCGAAGAGCGCCCAGCGCATCGCGTTCCACATCCTCAACGCCGATCCGGCGGACGTGAAGCGGCTCGCCGACGTGCTGGGCCGGGTGAAGGTCGAGGTCCGGTTCTGCCGGACCTGCTTCAACATCGCCGAGTCCGATGAGTGCCGCGTGTGCCGTGATGCGCGCCGGGGTGACGACGTGATCTGCGTGGTCGAAGAGCCCAAGGACGTCGTCGCGATCGAACGCACCCGGGAGTTCCGGGGGAAGTACCACGTGCTCGGCGGGGCGATCAATCCGCTCGAAGGGGTCGGGCCGGATCAGCTGCGGATCCGGGAGCTGATGACCAGGCTGCAGTCCGGCCTGGTCAAGGAGCTGATCCTGGCGACCGACCCGAACACCGAGGGTGAGGCGACGGCGACCTACCTGGCGTTGCTCGTGAAGCCGATGGGGCTGCGGGTGACGCGGCTCGCCAGCGGTCTGCCGGTCGGTGGTGACCTCGAGTACGCCGACGAGGTGACGCTCGGCCGCGCGTTCTCCGGCCGCCGCGCCCTCGACATCTGACGCCTGACGGTTATCGTCCGGTGACCACTGGGACCGGAGAGAACGGGCCTAGGGTCTCTGCACCGTTTCCAGCGGATTTCCGACCTGCGCATTTACCGGCGACACGCCGTTAGACCTCACGCGCGTTGCCAATACGTGACATTACGAGGCCAGCACAAAGGGCCTTGGTGGCCCCTTTCGGCGGTAGCGTCCCCGCACGTCAATGGATGTAGAGGGTGGACTGGCCGACCTTGGCCGTCAACTCGCGTCCCTGAAATTTGCCTGGGGGTTACGTGTACCGAGTCCGACGGGCACTCGCCGCCGCTGTGAGCGTGGGCTTAGCGGTTTCGCTGGCGGCGTGTGCGGACAGCGAGCGGGGCGAGGGCGGGGACGGCGACAGCAACGCCACCCTGACCATCGCCGGTACTGGGAAGCCGAAGAACTTCGACCCGATCTTCAACGACGACGGTGAGAGTTACCGGCCGGCCCGCCAGATGTACGACACGCTGATCCAGAACAAGGCGGGCACCGCCGAACTGGAGCCGGCGCTGGCGACCAAGTGGGACGTGAGCCCGGACGGCAAGCAGATCACGTTCACCCTGCGTGAGGGCGTGAAGTTCCACGACGGCTCGGACTTCAACGCCGAGGCGGTCTGCTTCAACCTCGACCGCTGGTTCAACATGAAGGGCGCCGCAGCCCAGAGCCAGATGATCTACTACGGCGACGTCTTCGGCGGTTGGGCGAAGAACGAAACCGACGCCGGCGGCGACCCGTACTACAAGGGCTGCGAGGCGACGAACCCCACGACCGCGGTCCTGCAGCTGAACAAGTTCCGCGGCGCGCTGCCTGCGGCGTTCACGCTGACCGCGTTCTCGATCTCCAGCCCGACCGCGCTGAAGAAGTACGACGCGGACAAGGTCACGCAGTCCGGCGACAGCTTCACGTACGCGTCGTACGCGACCGAGCACCCGACCGGCACCGGTCCGTTCAAGTTCCAGTCGTACGACGCGTCGAGCGGCACCACGACGCTGGTGCGCAACGACGACTACTGGGGCGAGAAGGCCAAGGTCGCCAAGCTGGTCATCCGTACGATCGAGTCGGAGCCCGCGCGTAAGCAGGAGCTCGAGTCCGGCGCGGTGGACATCATCGACTACCCGGCTGCTCAGGACTGGAAGGCCCTGGAGAGCAAGGGCATGAAGGTCGAGGTCCGTCCGGCGTTCAACATCCTGTACATGGGCATGAACGAGAAGAACCCGAAGCTGAAGGACCTCCGGGTTCGCCAGGCCATCGCCTACGCGATCAACCGCGAGCAGCTGGTGAAGACCAAGCTGCCCGAGGGCGCCGAGGTGGCCAAGCAGTTCATGCCGAAGACGCTCACCGGCTACGCCAGCGACGCCACCGAGTACGCCTACGACCCGGCCAAGGCGAAGCAGCTGCTCGCGGCCGCCGGTGCGACGAACCTGACGCTGAAGTTCTACTACCCGTCCGAGGTCACCCGGCCGTACATGCCGGACCCCAAGTCGATCTACACCTCGATCGCCGCGGACCTGACCGCCGTCGGCATCAAGATCGAGCCGGTCGTCCGGCCGTGGAACGGTGGTTACAAGGACGACGTCCAGCAGGCCGGTAAGCACGACCTGCACCTGCTGGGCTGGACCGGTGACTTCAACGACGCCTACAACTTCGTCGGCACGTTCTTCGGCCGGGAGAAGCCCGAGTTCGGCTTCACCGACAAGGCCGCGTTCGCGCAGATCGCGGCTGCGGACGCCGAGCCGGACGCCGCCAAGCGCAAGGCGCTCTACGAGCAGGTGAACCGTGACCTGGTCGGCAAGTACCTGCCTGCCGTCCCGATCTCGCACTCGCCGCCGGCCATCGCGACCGCCGGAAACATCGACGGTCTCGTCGCCAGCCCGCTGACCGACGAGCGCTTCGCTTCGGTCTCGAAGAGCTGAGTTCCACCGTCCCCCGGGTCGGGCGGGCTGATGACAGCCCGACCCGGGGGACGCTCCCGTTTGTGTGGCCCGTCCGCACAATCCCGTAAGGACATCAATGCTTCGGTACGTCGTGCGCCGGCTCCTCGGCGTGATCCCGACGCTGTTCGTGCTGTCGTTCCTGCTCTACGCCTGGCTGCGGTCGCTGCCCGGCGGGCCGGCGACCGCACTGCTCGGCGACAAGGCCACCCCGGAGAAGATCGCTTCGCTCAACCGGACGCTCGGCTTGGACGAACCCATCTGGGTGCAGTACGGCAAGTTCCTCGGACGAGTGTTCACCGGTGACTTCGGCTCCTCGCTGGCCAGCTCGCGGCCGGTCGTCGACGAGCTCGGAGACGCGCTCCCGGCCACGATCGAGCTGAGCGTCGCCGCGCTGCTGTTCGCGATCGTGCTGGGCATTCCGCTCGGCTACCTCTCGGCCAAGCGCCGGGGCGGCTTCTTCGACAACGCCACCGTGATCGCGACGCTGGTCGGCGTCGCCGTGCCGGTGTTCTTCCTCGGTTACATCCTCAAGCAATGGTTCGCGGTCGACCTGGGCTGGCTCCCGCCGTCCGGACGCATCACCGCCGGACTCGACCAGACCGAGGTCACGGGCTTCCTCATCCTCGATGGGATCCTCACCCGCGAATGGGACGTGGTCTGGGACGCGATCCAGCACCTGATCCTCCCGGCGATCACGCTCGGCACGATCCCGCTGGCGGTCATCGTCCGAATCACCAGGGCGTCCGTACTGGACGTGCTGAACGAGGACTACGTCCGGACCGCCGAGGCCAAGGGCCTCCGGGCCCGCACGATCCGCAGTCGCCACGTGCTGCGCAACGGGCTGCTGCCGGTGTCCACCACGATCGGTCTGCAGGCCGGCCTGCTGCTCGCGGGCGCCGTCCTGACCGAGAAGGTGTTCGTCTGGGGCGGGATCGGTTCGCTGCTCGCTGAAGGCATCGAAAAACGTGACTATCCACGGCTGCAGGCGCTGATCCTCGTCGCGGCGCTGACGTACGTCCTGGTCAACCTGCTGGTCGACCTGTCGTATGCCCTCATCGACCCGCGGGTGCGTGTCCGATGACCTCGCTTCTGACCCGCAAGCGTGACCGCATCGACGACCTGGCCGAGCACGGCAACAGCCTGACCAGGGACGCGATCCGTCGGTTGTCCCGCAACCCGGTGGCGATCCTCGGCGCGGTCATCGTGCTGATCTTCGTCCTGGTGGCGATCTTCGCGCCGCTGCTGGCGCCGAAGGACCCGTACTACCGCTACCTGATCGACGAGGTGCGGCAGAACACGCCGTTGCCTCCGCGGGAAGGGTTCCCGCTCGGCGCCGATCAGAACGGCCGTGACGTGCTGAGCCGGCTGATCGTCGGCGCTCGGCAGTCGCTGCTCGTCGGTGTCCTGGCGACGCTGGCGGGGCTGGTCATCGGCATGCTGATCGGCGGCCTCGCCGGTGCGTTCGGCGGCTGGGTCGACACCGTGCTGATGCGGTTCGTCGACATCCTGCTGTCGGTGCCGAGCCTGCTGCTGGCGATCTCGATCGCCGCGCTGTTCCAGAGCGCGAACCAGTGGACGGTCATCGCCGCCGTCGCGATCGTGTCGGTGCCGATCTTCGCCCGATTGTTGCGCGGCGCGATGCTCGCTCAAAGACATGCCGACCACGTCTTGGCTGCCCGGGCGCTCGGCGTCCACGAGCGGTCGATCGTGTTGCGGCACATGCTGCCGAACTCGCTGTCCGCGGTGATCGTCCAGGCCACGCTGACGCTGGCCACCTCGATCATCGACGCGGCCGCGCTCTCGTTCCTCGGCCTCGGCGACGCCGACCCGAACCGGGCGGAGTGGGGCGCGATGCTCGGCGACGCCCAGGTGTACTTCGACATCCAGCCGTCGTTGGCGGTTTGGCCTGCGCTCTGCATCATTGTGGTGGCGCTCGGCTTCACCCTGTTCGGTGAGTCCCTTCGTGAGGCTCTCGACCCCAAGAACCGGCGGTAACTCCATGGCTCTCCTCGAGGTCAAGGACTTGACCGTCACGTTCGGCCGCCGCGGTGAGAAGCCCGTGCATGCCGTGGACGGTGTCAGTTTCAGCGTGGAGCCGGGCCAGACCGTCGGTCTGGTCGGCGAGTCCGGCTGCGGTAAGTCGGTCACGTCGCTGGCGATCATGGGTCTGCTGCCCAAGCGGGGCGTCCAGGTCGGCGGCACGGCCCTCTTCGAGGGCGTCGATCTGCTGACGCTCCCGACGAACCAGATGCGGGACCGGCGCGGACGCGACATCGGCATGGTCTTCCAGGACCCGCTGAGCTCGCTCAACCCGGTCATCCCGATCGGCCGTCAGGTGACCGAGGTGCTGGAGCGGCACCGCGGCATGCGCAAGGGCGAGGCGAAGGCCGAGGCCGTCGAGCTGCTGACCGCGGTCGGCATCCCCGACCCGCAGCGGCGGCTGAAGGACTACCCGCATCACCTGTCCGGCGGTATGCGTCAGCGTGCGTTGATCGCGATCGCGCTCGCCTGCCGACCGCGTCTGCTGATCGCAGACGAGCCCACTACGGCGTTGGACGTCACGGTGCAGGCCCAGATCCTGGCCCTGCTCGAGCGTCTGGTGGACGAGGTGGGCAGCGCGTTGATCCTCATCACGCACGACCTGGGAGTGGTCGCCGGGCTGTGTGACAACGTCAACGTGCTGTACGCGGGCAAGGTCGTCGAGAACACCGACCGGTACCGGCTGTTCGCCCAGCCGCGGCACCCCTACACCTCAGGGCTGCTCGGTTCGGTGCCACGACTGGACGCTCCGCAGGGGCAGCCGCTCACGCCGATCCGGGGGTCGGTCGCCGACGCGATCCCGTGGGCCGAGGGGTGCGCGTTCGCGCCGCGCTGCGACAACCGGATCGATCGGTGCACGGAAGGCACGCCCGCCCTGGAGCCGGACGCCGAGAGTCGTCGGCTGCTGCGCTGCTTCAACCCGGTGGAGACGCCGGCTGCCGTCGAGGAGGTATCTCGATGACCACCGACGCAACGCCGTCGGATCCGGCATCGCCTGCGGATCCGGCTTCGGATCCCGCTTCGCCTTCGGTTCCGGCCGAGCCGGCCCCGCCGGCTGAGGTGCTGGTCGAGGTCACCGATCTGCAGGTGCACTTCCCGATCAAGCGCGGAGTGTTCTTCGACCGCACGATCGGGCACGTGCACGCCGTGGACGGCGTCTCGCTGACGATCCGGCGGGGCGAGACCTACGGGCTGGTCGGCGAGTCCGGCTGCGGCAAGACGACGTTCGGCCGCGGGCTGCTGCGGCTGGTCGAGCCGACCGGCGGCAAGGCGCTGTTCGACGGCTCCGATCTCCGGGAGCTGAAGGGCGAGGCGCTGCGGAAGGCTCGCCGCCGGATGCAGATGGTGTTCCAGGACCCGCTGTCCAGCCTCGACCCCCGGCAGAACGTCGAGTCGACGCTGTCGGAAGGGCTGAAGTCGCACGGTCTGTGGGACAAGGAGAGCGGCCACCGCACTCTGAAGGAGATCCTGGACGCCGTAGGTCTTCCGGCCACCGCACTCCGGAGGTACCCGCACGAATTCTCCGGCGGCCAGCGCCAGCGCATCGGCATCGCCAGGGCGCTTATCCTCAAGCCGGACCTGATCGTCGCCGACGAGCCGGTCTCCGCGCTCGACGTCTCGGTGCAGGCGCAGGTGCTCAACCTCCTGGAGGACCTGCAGGAGCGGTACGGCCTGACGTACCTGCTGATCGCGCACGACCTCGCGGTGGTGCGGCACACCTCCGACCGGGTCGGGGTCATGTACCTGGGCGGGCTGGTCGAGGAATCGTCGAGCGCCGACCTGTACGAGCAGCCGCTGCACCCGTACACCCGGACGCTGCTCTCCGCGGTGCCGGTGCCGGACCCGACGATCGAGGACAGTCGGCAGCGGATCCTGCTCTCCGGTGACCTGCCGTCGCCGGCGAACCCGCCGAGCGGATGCCGCTTCCACACCCGCTGCCCGTGGCGGCAGGAGACGCGCTGCGACACCGACCGGCCGGCGCTGCGGGAACTGGCGCCGGGACACCGGGTGGCCTGCCACTACGCCGAGGACATCCGGGACGGCAAGATCCAGCCGCACGAGGTGCGGCCGGAGCTGGTCGAGGCGCACACGGCCCTCGACTCCGCGTCCGTCCAGGCAGTCACCGCCGAAATCGCCGGAACCCTCCCGCCCGGCCACTGACGCCGCCGATCGCCGCCGCGCTCCCGCGCGGCGGCGATCGCGTTCCGTAGGTCACGTTGAGGGGCAGCAGTCGCTGGGTACTCGTCGGTAACATAGAGGCGAGACGAGGAGCCCAGGATGAGCGACACCGCAGTCGACCAGCCGGAACTCAGCGAGCTGCGTCGCGTCTTCGACGGCCGATGGGGTCGAATCCGGGAGGAAGCGCGCCAGGCGCTGCGCCGACCCGAGTTCGGTCTCGCCGCTGACCTCGACCGCGACGCCCACCGTCAGCACGTCTGGGAGCAGCTCCAGCAGCTCGCCAAGGTCGGGCACTCCCGGCTGGGCTTCCCGACCCGCTACGGCGGCGAGGGCGACACCGGCGGATCGGTCGTCTCGTTCGAGATGCTCGGGTACGGCGACCTCTCGCTGATGGTGAAGTCGGGCGTCCAGTGGGGCTTGTTCGGCGGTGCGATCCAGGCGCTGGGCACCGACCGGCACCATGAGCGGTACCTGCCCGCGGTGATGAGCCTCGACCTGCCCGGCTGTTTCGCGATGACCGAGACCGGCCACGGCTCGGACGTCCAGCACCTGCGCACCATCGCCACGTACGACCCGGAGACCCGGGAGTTCGTGGTCGAGACGCCGCACGAGGCCGCCCGCAAGGACTACATCGGTGGTGCCGCCCGGGACGCGCGGCTCGCGGTCGTGTTCGCGCAACTGATCACCCAGGGCGAGTCGCACGGCGTCCACGCGTTCCTGGTGCCCATCCGGGACGACGCGGGTAACCCCTGCCCCGGCGTCCGGATCGGTGACTGCGGCGGGAAAGCCGGGCTGTCCGGCGTCGACAACGGACGGCTCTGGTTCGACCGCGTCCGTATCCCGCGGGAGAACCTGCTCAACCGCTACGGCGACGTCGCCGAGGACGGCACCTACTCCAGCCCGATCGAGAACTCGAGTCGGCGTTTCTTCACGATGCTCGGCACGCTGGTTCGCGGCCGGGTCAGCGTCGCCGGGGGAGCGGGCAGCGCGACGCAGACCGCGCTGGCGATCGCGGTGCGGTACGGCGAGGTGCGCAGGCAGTTCGCCGCGCCCGGGCGCGACCGCGAGGTGGCGCTGCTCGACTACCTCGCCCACCAACGTGCGCTGCTGCCCGCGCTGGCGAAGACGTACGCCCTGCGGTTCGCCCAGGAAGAGCTGGTGACCACGCTGCACGAGCTGCAGCCTGCCGACGGCCTCGCGACCGCTGCGTCGCCGGCCGGAGTGCAGCACGGCGCCGATGGCCCGCGGCCGAGCGTCGACACCGGCAGTGGGGACGCGCGGGACGACGGCGAGGCAGCCGAACGCAGGCAGCGGGAGCTGGAGGCCCGCGCAGCGGGGCTGAAGGCGATCGCCACCTGGCACGCGTCGGCCACCATCCAGGCCTGTCGGGAGGCGTGCGGTGGTGCGGGATACCTGACCGAGAACCGGCTGCCGCAGCTACGCGCCGACACCGACGTGTTCACCACGTTCGAGGGTGACAACCGGGTACTGCTGCAGCTGGTCGCCAAAGGGCTACTGACCGGCTACCGCGACCAGGTCGGCGACCTCGACGCGCTCGGCATGGTCCGATTCTTCGCCGACCAGGTCTGGGAGGCGGTGGCCGAGCGGACCTCGGCGCGGAACCTCCTCGATCGGCTCCGGCGGGTCGCGCCCGGCCGGGACGAGGAAGGCGACCTGCGGGACCGGGAGTGGCACCTGGCGCTGTTCGAGGACCGTGAGAAGCACGTCCTCGACGGGTTGGCGCGGCGGCTACGCAAGGCCGGTGAGCCGGACGCGGACGCGTTCGCGGTGTTCAACGACGCCCAGGACCACGTGCTGCGGCTGGCGCGGGTGCACGTCGAGCAGGTGCTCCTCGAAGCGTTCACCGGCGCGGTGGACCGGGTGGAGGACCCGGACACCCGCGCGCTGCTGGACCGGGTGTGCTCGCTGTTCGCACTGTCCACGATCGAGGCCGACCTGGCCTGGTTCCTCGGCCACGGACGCATGACGCCCGGTCGCGCGAAGCGGGTCACCGCCGCGGTCAACGAGCTCTGCCAGGAGCTGCGCCCACACGCGCTGACGCTGGTCGAGGCGTTCGGCATCCCCGAGGACTGGCTGGACGCCCCGATCGCGCAGGGCGCCGAGGAGCAGCGACAGGACACGATGCACGCGTTTGATACCGGCGCGCCGGAGACCCGCGCCGAGGCGCGGCGCGCCGGGTGAGAAGATCCCGACCGTGACGGAGCGGGACGCGATCGCCGAAGTTTGCCAGCGGATGGTCGCCGACCGTCTGGTCGTCGGAACGGCCGGGAATGTCTCGGCGCGCGTCGGCGACCAGGTCGCGGTCACACCGACCGGCGTGTCCTACACGACGCTGCGCGCCGAGGACGTCGGCCTGCACGCGCTGGACGGGTCGGTGATCGATGCCCGGCTGAAGCCCACCAGCGAACTGCCGCTGCACCTCGCGGTTTATGCGGCCCGCCCGGACGTCGGCGCGGTGGTGCACACCCACTCGACCGCAGCCACCGCGCTGTCCTGCCTGGTGCCGCAGATCCCGGCCGTGCACTACTACCTGGGTCTGTTCGGCGGTGCGCCGCGGGTCGCGCCGTACGTCGAATACGGCACCGACGGGTTGGCCGCCGGTGCGGTGAGCGCGCTGGAGGGCCGTACCGCCTGCCTGCTCGGCAACCACGGCGCGGTGGCCGTGGGCTCGACGCTCGCCGAGGCCTACGAGCGGGCGCTGTACCTGGAATGGGTTTGCGAGGTGGCGCTGCGGGTGCTGTCATCCGGGGTGATTCCACGCCTGCTGGACGGCGTGGAGCTGGACGACGCGACCGCGCGCCTGGCGACCTACGGGCAGGGAGCACGATGAGCCACCTCCGGACGTATGTGGAGATGACGTCGCCGGAAGAGTTGGTACCCGGCCGCGAGGTCGACGACGTGAAGCTCACGCCGATCGATGACGACCACGAGCTGATCAAGGACCTCGAGCGGCGGATCGGCGCGCCCTACGGTTGGAAGAGCGCGACCCGTCCGGACGAGGAGTGGACGGGAATCCTCGCGGATCCGCTGCGTCGTCGGTGGGCGGTGCGGCACCACGGCGAGCCGGTGGGGCTGGTCGAGCTCGCGCCCCGGGCGGATCCCGGTGACGGGCGCTCCGAGACCGAGGTCGAGATCGTCACGTTCGGGCTGGTGCCGGAGGTCGTCGGGCAGGGCCTGGGCGGGCATGCGCTCACGCTGGGGCTGCGGCAGGCCTGGAGCCTCCACGACGACGTGCGTCGGGTCTGGCTGCACACGTCGACCCAGGACCACCCGAACGCGCTGCGCAACTACCAGGCCCGCGGCTTGCGTCCCTACCGCACCGAAGAGCGGCCATAAAAGTGGCCGAATATCGACCTATCAGAGCGCCGATAGGTCGATATTCGGCCAGAAATCTAGGAACGGTAGGCGCGGTTTACGGCGCTTACCACGGCCTTCAGCGACGACGTGACGATGTTCGTGTCGACGCCGACGCCCCAGCGGACCTGGTCCTCGCCGACCGCGCACTCGGTGTACGCCGCCGCGCGAGCGTCGCCGCCCGCCGACATCGCGTGCTCGGCGTAGTCCAGGATCCGCACCGGGATTCCGATCTCGCTCAGCGCGTTCACGAACGCGTTGATCGGCCCGTTGCCGGATGCCTCGAGCGTCTTCTCCGCGCCGTCCAGGACGACGTCGAACGAGACGCGGTCGGCGTCGGCACCGACGTTGCGGTAGCCGCGCAGCGCCAGCCGACCCCACGGGTTGTCGGGGTTCGGCAGGTACTCGTCGCGGAACACCGACCACATCGCCTCGGCGCTGACCTCGCCGCCCTCGTTGTCGGTGATCTTCTGGACGACCTGCGAGAACTCGATCTGCAGTCGGCGCGGCAGGTCGAACTGGTGCTCGGTCTTCATGATGTAGGCGACGCCGCCCTTACCGGACTGCGAGTTCACCCGGATGACGGCCTCGTACGTGCGGCCGACGTCCTTCGGGTCGATCGGCAGGTACGGCACGGCCCAGCGGAACTCGTCCACCGGCGTGTTCGCCGCGGCGGCGTCCCGCTCCATCCACTCGAAGCCCTTCTTGATCGCGTCCTGGTGCGATCCGGAGAAGGCTGTGTAGACCAGGTCGCCGCCGTACGGGTGGCGCTCGTTGACCGGCAGCTGGTTGCAGTACTCGACCGTGCGCCGGATCTCGTCGATGTCGCTGAAATTGATCATCGGGTCGATGCCCTGGCTGAACAGGTTCATGCCCAGCGTCACCAGGCAGACGTTGCCGGTGCGCTCGCCGTTGCCGAACAGGCAGCCCTCGACGCGGTCGGCACCGGCCAGCATGCCCAGCTCGGCGGCGGCGACCGCCGTGCCGCGGTCGTTGTGCGGGTGCAGCGACAGGATGATGTTCTCGCGGTGGGCCAGGTGCCGGTTCATCCACTCGATCGAGTCGGCGTAGACGTTGGGCGTCGCCATCTCGACGGTGGCAGGCAGGTTCAGGATCACCGGCCGGTCGTCGGAGGGCTCCCAGATGTCGCTGACCGCGTTGCAGACCTCGGCGGCGTACTCCAGCTCGGTGCCGGTGTACGACTCGGGGGAGTACTCGAACCGGATGAACGTGTCGCCCATCGACTCGGACAGCTTCTGGCAGAGCCGGGCGCCGTTGGTGGCGATCGCGGTGATGCCCTCGCGGTCCAGGCCGAAGACGACCCGCCGCTGCAGCGTCGACGTCGAGTTGTAGAGGTGGACGATCGCCTGCTTGGCGCCGCGGACGGCGTCGAACGTGCGGTGGATCAGCTCGTCCCGGGCCTGGGTCAGCACCTGGATCGTGACGTCGTCCGGGATCAGATCGTCCTCGATGATCTGCCGGATGAAGTCGAAGTCGGTCTGGCTGGCGGCCGGGAAGCCGACCTCGATCTCCTTATAGCCCATCTTCACCAGCAGCTCGAACATCCGACGCTTGCGGGCGGGGCTCATCGGGTCGATCAGCGCCTGGTTGCCGTCGCGCAGGTCCACCGCGCACCACAGCGGCGCCTCGGTGGTCTGCCGCGCGGGCCAGGTGCGGTCGGCCAGGTCGATCGGCGTGAACGGGGTGTAGCGGTGGATCGGCATCCCGCTGGGACGCTGGGGATTGCGGACGAAACTCATTACGGGTGCTCCTGGGATAGCGGCTAGGTGCAAGCCGGCAAGCACGCCGAGCGCCGCGACGAGGAAGCCGGCTTGTTAACTGGCCTCGCCGCGGCAGAGAAGGAGCAGTCCCACCATCCGCACGCCTATCACCATAGGCGGTCGCCGCGCGAATCGCCAAACACGTGGCTGACCAGCCGAAACGCTAAGTCGGGGCAGCGCAGAGGGCCGCGGGTGACCCGCGGCCCTCTGGAACTGCTATCAGCTGCCGACGCCGGCCGGAGCCGCGCCACGCAGACGGAGGACGTATTCGACGAGCGAGATGAGCAGCGCCTTGGTCGACTCACGCCCGCGAGCGTCGCAGTTGATGATCGGCACTTCCTGACCGATCGTCAGCGCGTCTCGCACGTCCTGCGTCGTGTACGGCTGGACGCCGTCGAAGCAGTTCAGACCGACGACGTACGGCAGCCCGCGCTGCTCGAAGAAGTCGACGGCGGCGAAGCAGTCGGCAAGTCGGCGTGTGTCGACGAGGACGACGGCACCGATGGCGCCGCGTACTAATTCGTCCCACATGAACCAGAACCGCGTCTGTCCGGGCGTACCGAACAGATACAGGATCAAGTCCTCGTCGAGCGTGATCCGGCCGAAGTCCATCGCCACCGTGGTGGTGGACTTGCCCGGGATCTTCGAGGCATCGTCGACGTCGATCGCTGCGGCTGTCATCACCGCCTCGGTGGTGAGCGGACGGATCTCCGACACCGAGCCGACAAGCGTGGTCTTGCCCACGCCGAACCCGCCCGCGATGACGATCTTGGCGGAGGTGGCGCGGCTCGCCGTCACCCGCGGCGGGCGGCCGGGGCTAGAGCTTCCGAAGTCCACTGAGCACCCTTTCCAGCAGATACGTTCCGAGCTGGTCGTCGAGCCTGCCGGGCTCGTGCACGTCCAGCATTCCAGCCTCGGCCATGTCGCCGACGATCACTCGGGCAACCCCGAGAGGAGTGCCAAGATACGCCGCGATCTCCGCCAGCGACTGCACTTGTTGACAGAGATCGACGATCTTCTGCCACTCGTGCCGGGCAGATCCAGCCTCACGGTCGCCGCGAGCGGTGGCCGTGACCAGTGCCTCCATCGCGATGTCCACGCGGGGTCTGGTTCGACCCCCGGTCATCGCGTACGGGCGCACCAGCGGCCCGCTCTGATCGACGTACTCGGTACTCATCGCGCGACGTCTCCTGTCGTCCTTCAGCGCGGCCGTACTTGTCAGCGGGGCAGGGAAGCGTGAAGCTCGGACCGCAGCGCCGGCGTGAGCACCTGTCCGACCCGCTCCACCAGCAGCGCCATCTCGTACCCGACCTGGCCGATATCACACGCACGGGACGCGAGAACTGCCAAAGACGAACCGTCGCTGATCGACATGACCAGCAGGAAGCCGGTGTCCATCTCCACGACGGTCTGACTGACGTTCCCACCCTCGAAGCACAGCGCGGCGCCCTGAGTGAGGCTCACCAGGCCGGACGCGATCGCCGCGAGCTGGTCGGCCCGGTCCCGGGGCAGGCCGTCGGAGACCGCCAACAGCAGTCCGTCGGCGGACACGGCCACGGCGTGGGCGATGCCGGGGACTCGGTTGGCGAAGTTCGCCACCAGCCAGTTGAGGTTCTGGGCATCGTGGCTCAGCGAGCTCACATCTCCTCCTGCGTTTCAGGTGAGCCGGCAAAGGTCGTACCGGTCCGGGACGGGCGCCCGGCCTGCCGCCCTTGCTCGAGACCGCTGCGGTAGCTGGACAGGACGCCCCGCACCGCCTCGGGCGACCGGTGGGACGCCGGCCGCGAAGCTTTCTTCGCCGCCGTCTCCACTCGGCCTGGCACGAAGTGTGCCATCGGAACACGCTTCGGTAGGCCCGACTTGGTGGTGCTGCTGGGAGCAGCCTCGGCGGCCGCCTGCGCGGCGCGCCATCCGGCGTCAGCCGGCGACTCCCATGCGGCCGTCGCGGGCTGACGCGCAGCACCGACGCTGACCGGTTCTTCCTCGCGCTCCGGACCACTGGGGGTGGTCGGCTCGTCTGCGTTTCCGTTCGAGCGCGCACGGTTCCAGGCCGCGGTCGCGCTCTGCGGGAAGGCCGCCTCGCCGCCGACCGCCGGGGACACCGGAGCGTCCGCCAGCGTGCCGCCGGTGATCTGGCTGGCGTCGTCCGCAGTGGACGGCTCGGATTCGCTCCGAGAGGCCGCTGGGCGGGCTCCCGGGGCTTCCGGCACCCGCGGCGGGGACCAGGAGCCGTTGCTCCCGTTCCGCGGCGCTGCGGTGGTGCGGGACCGGAACCACTCCGACTCGATCGCGTCGAAAATCGGGAGCGGCATCTCGATCGTCGGGTCCGAGTTCGGCGGGTCGGACGGGCCGGCGCGGAAGATCTTCTGCGCGCCGGTCGTGCTCGACCGGTCCGCGGTGGCTTCGCGCCGCAGC
Organism: Cryptosporangium aurantiacum; assembly: GCF_900143005.1. Classification (NCBI taxonomy): domain Bacteria; kingdom Bacillati; phylum Actinomycetota; class Actinomycetes; order Cryptosporangiales; family Cryptosporangiaceae; genus Cryptosporangium; species Cryptosporangium aurantiacum. Next base: position 757,799 of record NZ_FRCS01000002.1, on the reverse strand, counting down.
GCGGCCATCGCGTCCGCCGCCGAGCTGCCACGGTTCGGCTGTGCCTGCGGCTGCGTCGCTTCGGCGGCCTGGGCTGCCTGCGGCGGAGCCTGAGCCACCTGCGGCTGCGCAGCCGGGGGCTGAGCCGGGGTAGCCGGCGCAGCGGGCCGCGCGCCCGGCGAGGCCGGTGCCAGCGGAGCCGTCGGGGTGATCGGACGGTTCTGCGGCGGCGTCTGCGCCTCGCGGCTCGCGAACGGGTCGCGGACCGGCAGCGCCGGTGCGGCCGGTGCGGCCTGCTCGGCCGGTGCGTTCGCGGTCGGCTGTGCCTGCTCCTCGGGCCTGCGGACGGGAAGGCCGCCGGTGCTCCAGGTCAGGTCGGGCTCGCGCGCCTCGGTCGGGGTCGGCTCCGGCCGGAGGTCGCCGAGGATGCTGTGCGTTCCGGTCGCCGCCGCGGCGGCGGGGTCGCGGATGATCGGCACCGGTCGGGTCGGCTCCGACCAGCTCGGGTCGGGCTGCTCCTCGGTGGCCGCAGCGGGTGCCGCGAACGGCGGCTGCGCCGGGGTCGGCGTCGTCGGGGCGAACGGGAAGATCGGCTGCGCGCCGCTGTCCTCCCGCTCGTCACGCTGCGGCAGCGGCTCGGGGGTCACCGGGCCGAACAGGTCGCGGGCGCTCGGCGGCGTCTGCTGCTGACGGGCGGGCGGGCCGAAGGCCTCGCGCTGCGCGTCGTGGTCGTCGCCGTCCTGCCGGACCCCGCCGAACGGCGGAGCGTTGAGCGGGCGCCACTGGTCGTGTCCGGGCTGCTCGCCGGTCTCGGCGGAGGCCGCCGGAGCGAACGGCTCCGGCTGGCTCGGCTGACCGAACGGCGGCTGGCCGAACTGACCCGGGTGGCCCGGCTGACCCGGCTGTCCGGGGTGACCCGGCTGTCCGGGGTGGCCCGGCTGTCCGGGGTGTCCGGGGTGGCCCGGCTGTCCGGGGTGCCCGGGCTGGCCCGGGTGGCCGCCGAACGGCGGCTGACCGCCACCGAACGGGCCGGGACCCTGCGGCGCGCCACCGAACGGCGGCTGGCCGGGGGCCGGGGCACCGAACGAGCCGGTGGGGGCGTACGGGGCGTTCGCGGCCGGGAGCGCGGGCTGCTCGGAGCGGTCGACCCGCTCCGAGACGACCCGCTCGACCGGACGGTCACCGTCCTGCTCGTCGGTCTCGGTAGCGGCCGGCGGGAGCGCCGAGACCACCGGCTGGTCACCGTGCAGGACGCCGGCGGGCAGCGTGACGATCGCCAGCACACCGCCGCCGGAGGCGTCGCGCAGCATGACCTTGACGCCGTGGCGGGAGGCCAGCCGGCCGACTACGAACAGACCCATCATGCGGGAGACCGCGATGTCGAACACCGGCGGCTTGGCCAGCCGCTCGTTGAACTCCGCGAGCTGCTCGCGGGACATACCGATGCCCTGGTCCTCGATCTCGATGACCACGTGGTCGCTGACCCGGCGGGAGTCGACCACGACGTCGGTGCGCGGCGAGGAGAACGACGTGGCGTTCTCCAGGATCTCGGCGACCAGGTGCACGAGGTCGTTCACGGCCGCCGCGGAGATCTCGACGGTGTCGTCGATCGAGCCCAGCTTGACCCGGGTGTACTGCTCCACCTCGGCGGTCGCGGCGCGGAGGACGTCGACCAGCGGGGCGGGGCGGGTCCACCGGCGACCGGCGTCGGCGCCGGCGAGGACCAGGAGGTTCTCGTCGTTCCGCCGCATTCGGGTGGCCAGGTGGTCGAGCTTGAACAGCTCGGAGAGGCGGTCGGGGTCGCGCTCGCCCTGCTCCAGACCGTCGATCAGGCGGATCAGCCGGTCGACCAGGAGCTGCGAGCGGCGGGAGAGGTTGACGAACATCGTCGAGACGCTCTGTCGCAGCTGGGCCTGCTCGGACGCGACCCGGACGGCTTCCAGATGGACCGCGTTGAACGCCTGGGCCACCTGGCCGATCTCGTCGCCGGACCGGATGTCCAGGGTGCGGGCCTTGGTCTCGGCCGAGGCCTGCGCCGCGGTGTGCTGGTCGGCGTCCTGCAGCTTGCGAACGACCTCCGGAAGGCTCTGGTACGCGACCTCCAGCGCGGAGGACCGCAGCCGCACCAGCGGGCGGACCATCGAGCGGGCGACGGCGAGCGAAACCAGGAGGGCGATGACCAGCGCGGCGAGCGCGACCGTGATGACGATGATCGTCTTCCGGATCGCGTCGTCGCGGAAGTCGGCGGCGGCTTGGACCGCGTGGCCGTTGAGCTTCTGCTCCACGCCGCGCAGCACCGTGTCGGCCTGGTTGCTGGTGTTGACCCAGTAGGACGCCGTCGTGCTGATCGGCCTGCCGATCAGCGTCTTGCGGACGGTGTTGCTCACCGAGCGGTACTGCGCTTCCTGGGGGACCGTCGCGTTGCGGATGTCCCGCTGCTCGATCGACGAGGTGTTCTGGAACTGCGTGGTGAACACTTCCTGGCGCACGGACGCGACGAGGACGGTCTTGAACGTGTCGTTCGTGAACGTCTTGTTCTCGTCGACGAGAACGTCCAGGACGGCGATCTGCTCCTGGTTGACGGCTTCCTTGTAGCGGGCGAAGGCCGCCACCGCGCGGAGCTGGTCGGAGAGCGTGCGGTCGTCGGCAGCTGCGGCGAGGCCGTCGCTGATCCGAAGCAGGTCGCTGATCAGCGTCTCGTACTTGGCCGCGGCGACGCTGACGTTCACACCCTCGTCGCGGGCCTGGTTCAGAAGGTTGTTGCGCTGGTTGACCAGCGTTGCGGAACCGCGCGTCACGCTCTGCAGCTGGGACTGGATCGGCGACTTGGTGTCGGCGTCGAGCCGGCCGGACTCGGCGAGGAACTGCCGCAGTGTGGCGTCGGTGGCGGTGCCGCGGTCGATGAAGCGGCGGAGCGTCGGGTGGTTCTTGTCCTTACCCGGGTCCGCGACGTAGTTGGCGGCCGCGGCGCGCTCGAGCTGGAGGTCGTTGACCAGGGTCGACGCCTGGCTACCCAGACGCGCCAGCTGCTGCACCTGCTGCGCGGACTGCGCCTCGTCCGTCACGATGTACGTGAGGATGCCGGCGAACAGGAACATCGCCATCAGTGGGACAAGGGTGATCAGAACAACCTTGACCCGGATGGGGGCGTTACCGAGGAAGCGTTGACTGCGGGTCAGCGGCCGGCTGGCCGGCTCATGCCCGGAGTTACTCCGGTCCTCGGAGGGCGTTCCGGCGTTCGGGACCCGCCTGACCGGCCCCTCTGAGGTTGCGGCCGGACGTAAGCCCTTGAGGGACGTGGGCACGACTCCTCCGTCTGTGTCGCTGCTGGCGAAACGCGCCCCCGCGGCCGGTGAGCCATTCTCACCCACCGGCGGTGTTCGCTGTGGCATTGCACCACGATCCACCCTGGGTGGAAAGCGCGACGGTTCGCAGTGGGGCCAGATGTCCTGCAATGCCCCGATACCGGACGAGAATCTCGTCTACCCGGTGTTGCGGGATCCTCCGAACGAGGGAGGTGGCACGTGTGTGGTCACACGATCACCAGCAAACCATGCCATTCCGCATTGTCTTGACGGAAGGCTACCTGACGGCGGCGTGACGTGACGAGTCTCCCACGAGTGGTCAATCGGATACCACCCGGGGGGTTGGAGCCGCGAAAACGGGCTGCGAGCGCCGGTACCCTAGGCCTCGGAACTCTGCCCGGTGTGCCTTCTACCGGGCCGTACGGAAGGAGCGACGTGGGACTCGTCGTACAGAAGTACGGCGGCTCCTCGGTCGCCGACGCTGAGCGGATCAAGCGGGTCGCCGAACGCATCGTGGCCACCCGGAAAGCCGGCAGCGACGTCGTCGTCGTGGTTTCCGCGATGGGCGACACCACCGACGAGTTGCTCGACCTGGCCGGCCAGGTCGCCCCGGTTCCCCCGGGGCGGGAGCTCGACATGCTGCTGACCGCAGGCGAGCGCATCTCGATGGCGCTGCTCGCGATGGCGATCCACTCACTCGGGTACGAGGCCCGCTCGTTCACCGGCTCGCAGGCCGGTGTGATCACCACCGCGCGGCATGGAGCCGCGCGCATCATCGACGTGACGCCCGGTCGTATCCAGGGCGCCGTCGACGAGGGCGCGATCGCCATCGTCGCCGGTTTCCAGGGCGTCGCCCAGGACACCAAAGACATCACGACGCTGGGCCGCGGCGGGTCCGACACCACGGCGGTGGCCCTGGCCGCCGCGCTCAAGGCCGACGTGTGCGAGATCTATTCGGACGTGGACGGCGTCTACACCGCCGACCCGCGGATCGTGAAGAACGCGAAGAAGCTCGACACGGTCATCTACGAGGAGATGCTGGAGCTCGCCGCCTGCGGCGCGAAAATCCTGCACCTCCGGTCGGTGGAGTACGCCAGGCGTAACGACCTGACGATCCACGTCCGCTCGTCGTACTCGAACAAGCCCGGCACGCTCGTGACCGGGTCGATGGAGGACCCTTCCGTGGAGCAGGCGATCATCTCCGGCGTCGCGCACGACCGGAGCGAAGCGAAGATCACTGTGGTCGGCGTGCCCGACACCCCCGGTCAGGCGGCGTCGATCCTGCGAACGGTCGCCAACGCCGAGATCAACATCGACATGGTGGTGCAGAACGTCTCGGCCGCGGCGACCGCGCGTACCGACATCTCGTTCACCCTGCCGAAGTCCGACGGCCCGGCCGCGATGTCCGCGCTGCAGAAGGCGCAGGCCTCGATCGGGTTCGACCGGCTGATCTTCGACGAGCACATCGGCAAGGTGTCGGTGGTCGGCGCGGGTATGCGCTCGCACCCCGGCGTCATCGCCACGTTCTGTGAGGCGCTGGCGAAGGTCGGCGTCAACATCGAGATCATCTCCACCTCGGAGATCCGGATCTCCGCGGTCTGCCGCGACACCGACCTGGACGCCGCGGTGCGCGCTGTGCACGAGGCCTTCGACCTCGGCACCGACGAAGAAGCCACTGTTTACGCGGGGAGCGGACGATGAGCCGGAAGCCAACCCTTGCCGTCGTCGGGGCTACCGGTGCGGTCGGCACCGTGATGCTCTCGATCCTGTCCGAGCGCGCCGACGTCTGGGGCGAGATCCGGCTGGTCGCCTCGAAGCGGTCGGCCGGCAAGCGCCTGGTCGTCCGTGGTGAAGAGGTCGAGGTTCAGCTGCTCGAGCCGTCGGTCTTCGACGGCGTCGACGTGGCGATGTTCGACGTCCCGGACGAGGTGTCGGCGCAGTGGGCGCCGATCGCCGTTTCGCGTGGTGCCGTCGCCGTCGACAACTCCGGAGCATTCCGGATGGACCCCGACGTCCCGCTGGTCGTCCCCGAGGTGAACGGTGACGCCGCCGCGCGGCGTCCCAAGGGAATCATCGCGAACCCGAACTGCACCACGCTGACGATGATGGACGCGCTGGGCGCGCTGCACCGCAAGTGGCAGCTCACCGAGCTGGTGGTGGCCTCGTACCAGGCCGCGTCCGGCGCGGGGCAGCCCGGCGTCGACCGGCTCTACGATGAGCTCGAGATCGTCGGGGGGCGCCGTGACCTCGGCGTGCGGGCCGGTGACGTGCGGGCGGCGCTGGCCGAGAAGCTCGGCGACCAGGCCTCTCCGTTCCCGGCGCCGCTGGCGCTGAACGTCGTGCCGTGGGCCGGGTCGGTCAAGGACGACGGTTGGAGCAGCGAGGAGCTGAAGGTCCGGAACGAGTCCCGGAAAATCCTCGGCATCCCGTCGCTGAAGGTCTCGGCGACCTGTGTCCGCGTCCCGGTGGTGACCACCCACTCGCTGGCCGTGCACGCCACGTTCGCGTCGCCGTTGACCGTGGCGGAGGCGCACGACGCGCTGGCCGAGGCGCCGAACGTGGTCGTCGTCGACGACCCGGCGAACGGGGAGTTCCCGACGCCGGCCGACACCGTCGGTGCGGACCCGACGTTCGTCGGGCGGGTGCGGCAGGCTCTGGACTTCCCGAACACGCTCGACCTGTTCGTCTGCGGCGACAACCTCCGCAAGGGCGCCGCGCTCAACACCGCCCAGATCGCTGAGCTGATCGCGGCCGAGTTCACCGCCTGATTCTTTGACGCCGAAGGCCCGCCCCATCCGGGGCGGGCCTCCGTGTGTTCAGGCGACGTTGATGCTGACGGCGGTGCGGATCGTGTCGGCGCTCACCAGGGCGACGTGGGACGTCACGCCGGTGAAGAAGAGGCTCGGCAGCGCGATCTGCGGCAGCAGCGGCGGCGGGTTCGGGGTGAACTTCAGCGGCAGGAGGTCGAGTGCCTTGCCGCTCAGGTCCGCCGCGTACAGCTTCACGTTGCCGCTGATCGTCGCGCTCCCGCCGGTGCCGGCGAGCGTGATCGTGCGGGCGTTGAACGGGACCCGCAGGTCCATCCCGACGATCGTCAGCTTCGTCGCGGAGAACTCCATCACGGTCGTCGACCCGGTCGCGGTCGCCAGCTTTACCGTGCCGCGGTAGGTGAGGTCCTCCAGCGTCAGCCGGTCGGCCTTCAGGACGCCCGGCTCGATGCCCACCGCGGAGACCTCGTCGGCGGTGCCCGCGTTGGGGGTACCGGCCTTGGCGCACGCCTGCAGGATCCGCGCCGCCAGCGCGGCAGCCTCGCCGACCGGCGTCCCGTCGCCGGTCGGATAGTCCTCGGGCGCACAGGTCGCGCCCGGCGTCGGGCTGGCGGACGCGCTCGGGCCCGGCTTCGGCAGTAGATCCGGGAAGAGCGGCGCGGACGGGCTGGGCGAGGGGGCGGGCTCCGGCTCCGGTTCCGGCGTCGGCTCCGGGCACAGGAACGGGATGAGGCACGGCAGGTCGCGGGGCTGGCCGCCCGGAGTGTCGGCGACAGCCGGTGCGCCGGTGGTGGTGAGGATCAGCGCGACGGCCAGCGCCGGCACGAGCCAGACCAGCACCGAGAGAAGCCGCCGGTGCCGTCCGGGGCCGGTCGGCGGCTCGGACTCCGCAGCCGTCCCGCCGGGGAGTCCGCGCCACCGCTCGGCCGCCGCCGAGTCGGCGTCGATGGGCTCCGCCGGCAGGTGCAGGTCGGCGGTGGGCGGTTCGGCGTCGTTCAGGTGCAGGTCGGCGGTGAGCGGCTCGGCGTCGTCCACGTGCAGGTCGGCGGTGGGGGGCTCAGCGTCGTCCAGAGCTAAGACGTCGGTGGCCGGCTCGGCGTCGTCCACGTGCAAGACGTCGGTCTCGGGCTCGGCCTCGTCCGAGAGCAAGACGTCCGGCGTCGCGAGCGCGGCGTTTTTTGTCGGAGACCAGGCGAACATCATCCCGCCACCGACAACGCCGAGCACCATTCCGATCAGGAACCCGCCGAAGTTCGAGACCAGCAGTGAGACCAGCGCGAGCAGCACGACGATCGGCCCGGTGATCGTCCGCAGGAGCGGTTGCGCCAGCGTTGCCCCGCCCAGCACGACGAGGACCGCGGACAGCACCATCGTCCCGAGGACGGTGGCGCCCTGCAGGACGATCAGACCCATCGGGGCAGCCGTGGCCGCGTAAAGCTCTGCGGCGAACACCAGCGTGAGCACCGAGCCCCAGAACGGCCGTTGGTGTCGCCAGCGTCGAAACCGCTCCCGTCGCGACGGCAGCACGGTTAGTAGCACTCTTTCTTGCCGAAGCTGACGTCGATCTTCAGACCGGTCAGCTTGAACGTGCCGGACGCGACCGCCCAGGCTCGCAGCTTCGGGTCGGTGATCGTCGCGGAGTCCAGCTGCAGCGCACCGAGCCCGGCCGGGCCGCTGACCGGGCCCTTCGTCTGCTTCGACGCGTCGATGCCGATCTGGATGTTGTTGAACTCGGCGTCGCCGGAGAGCTGGTCCAGGTCGGCGATCATGTTCGTCGCCTCGACCGGTTTGCCGTCACCACCTGCGGTGAGCCGGATCGTCATGTCGCCGGCGGGCAGCGGGACCACGGTGGACAGACACAGGTTCTCGAGCGTCGCCTTCTTGAACCCGGCGGTGCCGACCGGCCGCTTGGTCCCGTCGAGGGCGTCGTCCACATCGCCGTAGAGCACCATGCCGTCCGCGGTGAGCTTGTCGGCAGAGATCTTGTAGTTCTGTCCGGACACCGCGAACGAGGCAGCGAGCGCGCCCTCCGCGGTGAGGCCGACGATGGCGCTCGCGCCGATCGCGGCCGGTGCGACGAGTAACGCGAACCGCTTCCACCGGACGCCGCTCGTCGAGCGCGGCGCGTGCTTGGCCCTGGGCATGTCTCTCTCCCTGTGCGGCTCGGGTTCATCCGGCGCCGCGCGTGGGCGGGCCGGTGGGGTCGATGAGCCGCAGGGGTGCTTCGCGGCAACATTGACGCGCGTTGGTCAACCGTCATGTCATCGACCGATGGCAGGGTCACCGTAACTTACTGGGGAGTAAGAAGGCCAGTGTCCGAAAAATGTTCGTCCGGGGTTGAGAAAGGCACGGAGTCTCGGCACTCATCCACGGACGGGGTTCGGAAGGTTCGCGCGCAACTGCCAAGCATGCATAGTCGGGGCCATCCCGGTTAGTCCTGATCCGTGGCCAACACCGCGCTGATCGTGATCGACATGATCACCCCGTACGACTACCCGGACGCCGACCAGTTGCTCAGCTCCGCCGAGGCGGCGGTGCCGGCGATCGAGCGCCTGATCGAGCGTGCGTCCGCGGACGACGTCCCGGTGATCTACGTGAACGACAACTTCGGCTCGTGGACTTCGAACCGCGACTCGATCTACCAGGTGGCGATCGAGGGGAAGGCGCCGCAGCTGGTCGAACCGCTGCGGCCGGCCGAGGAGACGATGTTCGTGGTCAAGGCCCGTCACTCGATCTTCTTCCAGACGCCGTTGGAGTACCTGCTCGGCCAGCTCAAGGCCACTCGTCTCGTGCTGACGGGGCAGGTGACCGAGCAGTGCGTGCTGTACTCCGCGTTGGACGCGCACATCCGGCACCACGACGTCGTCATCCCGAAGGACGCGGTCGCGCACATCCACGAGGAGTTGGCGGAGGCTGCGCTCAAGATGATGGAGCTCAACATGGGGGCGAACATCTGCGCCGCCGACGGCCTCGAGCTGCGCGCCGAATAAATCGTTCGCGCCGCCGACCGTCGCGGGTTAGCCTCGTCGCGTGATCAGCTGACAAGCACCCCAGCGGGGCCGGAAGGTTTCGCGATCGCCGCGTGACGTCACCGCGGCAGCGCTTCCCGCTCCTTCGTCCTTCGTCTCAGCTGATCGTCTCCTGCCCGGGTGTCCGGGCCTCTCGGTGACCTCAGTTGGGCTTCCGCTGCCGCTGACTCGCGGCGTCACGAGCTGGAGGTACCACTTATGCGTGCACTGTCTACTTCAGACTTCGAAGAGAACCCGGGATCGGCCGTGGAGGGGTCGGCCGTCGGGTCGAACCGCGCCGAGCGGCGGGCGGCCGGCCGGGGGCGCCGAGTAACCGACTCGGCGCGTAATCCGGTATCGGGCCGTGGGAGGACCGTCGTCCACGACCGCAGTCGGTACGCGGTCCGGCGGCGCGGTTGATCCGAGTCGTGTGACGCGCCGGCCGCCCCGCCCCCTCCGACGGGGCGGCCGACGCCGTTCCGGAGACCTCTCCGAGGTCTTTCATCCGGTCAAGTCGTCGACGCCCCGGGCTCTCGCCCGGGGCGTTCGTTCAGGTCGCGATCAGAACGACGGCGACGATCAGCCCGAGGAACGCGCCTGCCCGCAGCCCTGCAACGACGACGCTCCACGCGGCGGCGAGCAGACGCAGCGCTCCGGCCACCATCGCGACCGTCGTTCCCAGCAGCAGTGCGGCGAGACCCATGCCGACGGCGCCGAACCACGCCGTGATCGAGGTCAGGTCATCGGTCTCGTTACCCGGTGACGCCGCTGCGGCCGGGCTCGCGCAACCCGTGACGACGACGAGCACGATCGCCGAGGCGAACAGGATGGCGAAGACGCGCGAGCGGCGCCGTGGGCCGGAGACCGCCACGATGAGCACGGCAAACACGATCAATAGGTAGCCGGCGATGTCGTGCGCCACGTTGACGACGCGAGTGGCGTCGGCCGCGGAAATGTTCTGCGATAACTGTCCGATCGTCGTAATAGGCATGCGTGTCCCCCCCAGGACGGCATAACGGTTTGACGGATCCCACCCCGTCGGCGAAAGCGGTCGCGGCAATTGCCCGCGCACTTGCCGATTTCGGGCGAGCGTAAGCGTTTCTGCTGCTCAGAGCCATAAGCGTGGCCGACTGACTTCGTCGGCCGGCATTGCTTCTCGAGCCGGGCCGTTCTGACATCGATGCCAGAACTCTGAAGTCGTCGCGGGACCGCCGCAGTGAACGAGTCGGTCGCGCAGCTATGGAGGTGGTGCCTTATCGAGGTGTTACGGGGGCCAGCCGAGCGGAACGCCGTACCTCGCTGACCGAGCCCCCTTCGGCCGGCCGACGGTCCGCCACCTGCGAAAGTTCCTACCTAAGATCAGTAGACCATCAGCTGAAGGTGCTGACAAGTATCTGAACCTATTGTACCCACGCTACGTTGGGTCATATGCTGCCCGTGCGGGCAACTACTGCTTCTTGTGGGACGTATGGGGGCGGTGTGACTCACACCGAGTTTCGGTGCCTCGCGGTGTAGCGCGGCTCTGGTATTGAAGTAGGTACGTCGTTTCGTCCCTGCCGGGCTTCTTCAGGTGAAAGAAGCTGAAGTCCATGACGGTCAGTTCTTCGCAGCCGATTCCGGCGGAACTTCGCCTTAGTCGAAGGCTCCGCCAGCTCCGCACGTCCGGATTCAAGGACGTGAAGCTCAGCCAGGAGAGGCTGGCCCACCTGCTCGGCGGGGAGGACCCCCTCAGCGCACCGCTGATCTCCTCGTGGGAACGCGCGAACGACCCGGTCGTGCCGCCGGAGGGCCGCCTCCGTGCCTACGCGCGCTTGTTCGCCACTGAACGATCGGTGCCGGAAGGGCGGCTCCTGGAAGAAGAGGAGCTCACGCCCAACGAGCGTGAGCGCGTGATCGATCTCGAGCACGAGCTGCTGGCTCTCCGTCGTGACGCACTCGCACCGGTTGCGGTACCGGTGGCGGAGTGGGCGTCCGCGATCGTCGAACCGCCGGTGGCGAAGAAGCTGGGACGCGGCACCTGGCGCTTCGAGAACGAACGGCCGGTGGCGATCGTCGCCAGCGAGCTGCCGGTCGCCGAGCGGCCGGCGTACGCCGATTCCTATAGCCCCGACTACGTGGAGATGTATCGCTACGCCGACCTCGACGCGATGGTCGAGTTGTACGGTCACATACGCGCGACCAACCCACAGAACACCCGAATCCGATTTCGTTCGCGAAATACCCTCACGCCGGACGACTTCTCGAGCCACCTCGTGCTGCTGGGCGGAGTCGACTGGAATCCGGTGACGCGTGCGCTGCTGGACCGGCTGGAGTTGCCGATCCGGCAGGTCTCTTCCGCCGACCGCGCGGAGGGCGCGTATTTCGAGGTCAACGAAGGCGGCGACCGCCATCGATATTCCGCGACCGTTGCTCCGGTAGGCGAAGGCATGGAGCTTCGTGAGGACGTCGGGCTGTTCTATCGCGGGCCCAACCCGTTCAATCGCCACCGCACGTTGACGATCTGCAATGCGATGTACGGGCGCGGCACGCTCGGAGCCGTGCGCGCGCTCACCGATGCCTGGTTCCGAGATCGGAACGAGGAGTTCCTGGAAGAGAGATTCGGTGACGCGGAAGAGTTCTGCCTGCTTGTTCGGGTGCCGGTCTTCGAAGGCCACACAGTGACGCCGGACTGGACCGTGCCCGAAACCCGTCTCTTCGAATGGGCGCGCGGGCGCCGGAACGGTGGGGCGGATCAGTGACCACGGTTGCCCCTTCCTGGTCCTCGGCGAATCACCGGGGCTCCCACCGCGATCTCCTCCGGCCGGTGCCGGTCTCGACTCCGACCGTCACGCAGGTCGACATGATCGCGGTACCGACCAGCCGCCCGGTCTCCTATCTGTCCGAAGCGGCTCGGTTGGCCGAGCGCCTCGGCTGTGTGCTGCTCGTGCTGGCCAGCGGACGGTGCCATGCCCGACAGGTCATCGACGTCTACGAGGGTCGTCTCGGCGGCAGGCTGATCGCGGTCGACGTCCCGCCCGGGTACACCAAGTCGCAGGAGATGTTCCAGTTCGAGGCCGATGCGATCGCCGCCGGCGTCAGCCCGCGGGTGAGCGACGTGAGCGTCAAGCGCAATCTGGCGCTGGTGATTGCCAGGGCTACCGGCGTCCGGCGGCTGTTCTTCCTCGATGACGATCTGGTCGTGCCGGACTGGGTGGACGTGCTCCGGGCGGCGAGCACGGTCGGCAAGCGCCACCGGGCCGCAGGCATGAGGGTCGTCGGATTCCTGGACAACTCGGTGGTCTGCCATGCGAACCGGCTGACCGGTGGGCAGCAGGACACGTTCGTCGGGGCCGGTGCGCTGATGGTGAATCCGCAGCACTTCACCGCGTTCTTCCCCGACGTCTACAACGAGGACTGGTTCTACCTGCTCGACTGCGCTGCGGACCGGGCGATCGGGATGAGCGGCATCGCCGCCCAGCGCGAGTTCGACCCGTTTCGGACCCCCGAACGGGCACGCCGGGAAGAGTTCGGTGACGTCCTGGCGGAGAGCCTGTTCTCGCTGCTGGAGTCCGGTAGTCCGGTCTCGGACGCCGACGTGGCGTTCTGGAGAACGGCGATCGACCGCCGCCGTCGGTTCATCGACGAGGTGGGGATTCGGGTTGCGAGCGTGCAGGTGCCGCCGGCCGGGCAGCGTCGGATCGCCGCGGCGCTGGAGGCCGCGAAGAAGGCCCAGCGAGACTTCACCCCTGCCGACTGTGCCGGCTACGTCCGGGCCTGGGTGCGCGACCGGCTTCGCTGGGCCGATCGCATCAACGGGCTGACGTGCAGCCGCAAGCTCGGTTCCGTCCTCGGGATGCTCGAACTGGAGCCCTACGGATCGATGGACCTCGGCGAGGGTCTGCCGACCGGCCGGCGCGTCCACGAGCGCATGCTCGCCGACCCGCTCGCCGACCAGCACGGCCGGCCGCTGTTCGGCCGGAACACCCCGGCGATGCTGGGCGCGACCGTTCGGCGTGAGCCGCCGATCGTCCTCCCCGCGGCGCCGAGTACGGACAGTTCGATCGGAGTCAGCGCGTAGTAGACGTGTCCTATGAGGTTGATGTGACCCCAGCGCTTGATCGCCGTTCGCTGAAGTGAGCGCCGGATACTGGCGCGCGTGCGACAGCGCAGGCGACCCGAGCGCGGTCGGACGTTACTCATCTCCTGACGGCGATGGCCCTCGTCGTCGGAACCCTCGGTGTCGCCGGGTGGCTCACCTGGCTGCGGTCGGACGACACGGCGCTGGCGTACTCCGAGGTGACCCCGCCTGCCCCGGTCGCGTCGACGACGACAACCGCCGCGCCCGGGCCGAGCGTCGGGCCCGGGCACGCGGGTGTGGGATCGAGCCCGTCACCCAGCCCTACCGCGGGTCGCGTTCGTCGAGGCGTCCAGCCGGATGCTCGACTCGTTGCCGTTCGTCGAGCGGTACGCCTGGTTCCACTTCTCGCCCCCGACCGACGGTCAGGAGGGGACTGCGCTCTATGCGTCCGACGGCACCCGCACCACCGTCGGTGCGGCCTACCGAGCGGCATGACGCATCGACTCTGCGTCGATAACCTCGGGCGCAAGAGTCCAGGTCAGCGTGCTGGCATGCATGACGAACCGTTCGTATTGCGGAGAATCCCACCTGAACCATTCACGACGGTGAACCGTGTTGCTCGCATCACTACCGATGCTGCGATACGGAACTATTCGGAAATCCTGCCGCAGGGTCGGTCGTACGCCGATACCGAGGAGCTCGGATGCCTACTCCCCGTCACCGTCGTGCCCCATCCGCCAGTCGACGGACAGCAACGATCACGTCCGTCCTGGCAGGAGCCGTCGCCGCAGCATTAGCCGCCTTCCTGGCTACGGCACCGACGGCGGGAGCAACCGACGCGGCGCGGCCCGCGAAGGAGACGACGGACACCGGCCCCTCCGCGTACTCACCCGCGATCAAACAAATCGCGGTCCGCGCCCTCGCCGCGGAACTCGGGATCTCCGAAGAGGACGCCGAGGCGCGGCTGGCGCAGCTGGACAGCCGGACTCGGACCGCGGTGACGATCCAGAGCGCGCTGGGCAGCCGGGTCGCAGGCACCTGGCTGAGCCGCACGACCGGTGACCTGATGGTCAACGTCACCGACCAGGACGCTGCGGACGTGGTCGAGGACGCCGGTGGCACCGCGCGGCTGGTCAGCCGGAGCCTTCCCGAACTGCAGCAGATCCAGGCGCAGCTGGACGCGATCAGCCGCATCCCCGGTACCGCGTGGACCGTGGACGCCGCGAGCAACACGGTCACGGTCCAGGTCTCCGACACCGCGGCGGCGGACTCGCGCGCTGACGCCTGGCTGGAGAAGCTCGAAGGGTACGGCGACGCGGTCCGCGTGCAGCGCACCACCGCGACGTTCACCACCCAGGCGTTCTTCGGCGGGCAGGCGATCCTGAACGCTGCGGGCGGCGGACGGTGCACCTCGGCGTTCAACGCCACCGACGGTCAGAACGCGGTGGTGATCACCGCGGGCCACTGCACGGAGGCGGTGCAGACCTGGACCGACGGCCAGCAGGTGATCGGCCAGTCCGACCTGGTCGAGTTCCCCGGCAACGACTACGGGACGATCGAGGTCGACGACCCGCAGTCGCTCGACCCGCAGCCCGCGGTGATCAACCAGAACCAGCTGCAGCCGATCACCGGTGCCACGCTGGTGCCGGTCGGGTCGCCCGTCTGCAAGACCGGCTCGACGACCGGCACCACGTGCGGTGTCGTCCAGGCGTACAACACCACGGTGGTCTACCCCGAGGGCCAGGTGCGCGGGCTGACCCAGACCGATCTCTGCACCCAGCCCGGCGACAGCGGTGGTGCGCTGTTCGCTGGTGACCAGGCCCAGGGCATCGTCTCCGGCGGCACGAACGGCGGCTGCGACACGTTCGGGTTCACCTCGTTCTTCCAGCCGATCGACGAGGTGCTGGCAGACACCGGACTGCAGCTCATCCAGTAGTAGAGCGCCGTTCGGCGGCCCGGGTCCCCTCGGCCCGGGCCGTCGCGGCGTCCGGTGCCGGGCCGACGAACCGGCGGGCACCGGCTAGCAGGCCGAACACCGCCTGCGGAACCAGCAGCGCGATCAGCAGCGCCACCGGCATCGACCACGACCCGGTGGCGTCGTGGACCGCGCCGACCAGGAGCGGTCCGGCGGCGGCCACCAGGTATCCGACGGTCTGTGCCTGAGCGGACAGGCGGGCCGTCGCGGCGGTGGTGCGGGTCCGCAGCGAGAACAGCAGGAGCCCGACGCCGAACGAGCCGCCCTGCCCGATACCGAGCACGACCACCCACAGGTACGGCGCGGCGGTCGGGGCGATCAGGATGCCGGCCAGACCCAGGCCGGTGGTCAGCGTGCAGGCGAGCGCGTACCAGCGCTGGTGGGTCGCCCGGGCGGCGAACGACGGCAGCACGAGCGTGATCGGGATCTGGACGAACGCCGAGATCGAGAGCAGCAGGCCCGCGGTGGCCGCGTCGTAGCCGGCGTCGCGGTAGATCGACGGGAGCCAGGACAGGACGCTGTAGAAGGAGAGCGACTGCAGGCCGAAGAAGATCGTGACCGACCAGGCGAGCGGGTCGCGGAGGAGCGAGCCCTGGGCGGAGTGCGGTGGTGCGGTGGTGGACCTCCGCCGACCGGGTAGCCAGACCAGCGTCGTCCAGACCACGAACGCGACCAGGGCCGGGATCGCCCAGAACGCCAGCCCGCTGCGCCAACCGTGGTCGGTGGACTCGCTGAGCGGAACGGTCACTCCGGCGGCGACCGCGGCCGCCCCGGACAACGCCATCGTGTAGACGCCGGTCATCGAGCCGGTGTGGCCGGGGAAGTCACGCTTGATCAGGGCGGGGATCAGCACGTTGGCGATCGCGATCGCGCCGGCGGTCACGATCGAGCCGACGAAGAGCGCGACCCGGCCGTCGGTCACGCGGAGCACCAGCGCGACCGTAATCACGGCCGTCACCAGCGCGATCACCCGCTCGCTGCCCCACCGCCGAGAGAGGGCCGGTGCGGCGGCGGCGACCAGGCCGAGACAGACCACCGGTAGCGAAGTGAGCAGCGACGCGCCGGTGCCGGACAGGCCGAGGTCGGCGCGGATGTCGGAGAGCACCGGCCCGACGCTCGCCAGCGCGGGCCGGAGGTTGGCCGCGACCAAGGCGATGGCCACGCCGAGGACGAGCGTCCGCCGGCCGTCAGTGCTCACGTGGTGCTCCTCATCCGCTCACGACGATCCTTCTCTCGCTTTCCCGGCACTGCCGGTCGCGACGCGCGTTGACGCGATCCCGGCCTCTAAGAGCGGCATAGAGGCCGGGATCGCGTCATCCCGCGCAGGAGCCTGCGTCAGGGGACGCCGAGGAGGCGGAGTACGGCCGCGGTGGCCGCAGCCGCCACGACCACCACGACGAACGGCGCCTTCCGCCACGCCAGGACGCCACCGACCAGCACTCCGGCCGGGCGGGCGACCCCGACGAACCCGTTCCCCTCCAGCGTTGCGGACGTCGCGACCAACGCGACCAGCAGGACGACGGCGAGCTGCCCCATCAGCGACTCGATGCGCGGCGACAGCGTCAGCCGTTCCCGGAGCAGCGGCCCGGCCACACGGAACCCGAGCGTGCCTACCGCGAGCACGACCACGCCCGCCACCAGCAGAACCGACCCGTTCATGCGGACCTCCCCTCGCCGCCGGCCGCGCGAGCGTCCGCCGCGGACGCCTGTCGTCGCAGCACCGTGAACGGCGCCACGACCGCCACCCCGACCAGCGCCAGCAGCACCGGCGCCCCGGCCGGCAGAAACGGCGTGGTGCCCAGCGCGACGACGACCCCGATTAGGGCCGCCCAGCGGGTCGCCGCATCGGTCAGCGACGGCAGCACCAGCGCCAGCAGAACGGCCGGGAACGCGGCGTCCAGCCCCAGTGCGTCGGTATCCCCGATGACGCTGCCCGCCATCCCGCCGAGCACAACCGAGATATTCCAGCTGACGAACAGCGCGACGCCGCTCGCCCAGTACGCCGCACGCCGGCGGTCGGGATCGTCCTGAGCCAGCGCGAACGCCACCGTCTCGTCGGTCATCAGGTGGGATCCGAGCAGCTGCCGGAGCCAGTTGCGCGACTCCCGGCTGTCCGGTGGTGCACCCCCACCGACCGTCGGGCGGTGGTTCGCCGGACGGCGTCGATCAAAAACCTGAGCGACCGCGAGGCCGAAGGGGAGATGCCTGGCGTTCACCAGCAGACCGGCCGCGACAGCGGCCAACGGGTTGCCGCCGCCGGCGATCAACCCGAGGAACAGGAATTGCGCCGCGCCCGCGAAGACGAGAACGGAGAGCAGGATCGGAAGCCACAGCGGGAATCCGGAGCTGACCGCGATCGCACCGTAGGACGCCCCGACGAGCGCGTCGGCGAGGCAGACCAGGACGATGCTTCGGGTCAGCTCCGGGCCGAGTGTTCGGTATAACGAACGCATAGGCAGATATGCTGAACCCCAGACCGGGCGTTCGTCAAGGCGAACGGATAGACCGATGGAGCGAACCCAGTGACCGAGAACCCGCGGCGGGGCGCCCCGCTGGACGTCATCGCGGCCTCGCTACGGCGCGAGCGGGCGCGCGCCAGGCTCTCGCTGAGCGAGGTGGCGAAGCAGGCCGGCATCGCGAAGTCGACCCTGTCGCAACTGGAGTCCGGCACCGGAAACCCCAGCGTGGAGACATTGTGGGCGCTCAGCGTCGCCCTCGACGTGCCGTTCTCCCGGCTGGTGGAACCGGCGATTCCGAAGGTGCAGGTCATCCGGGCAGGGGAGGGGCCGACGATCTACTCCGAGCACGCGGAGTACGTGGCGACGCTGCTGGCGTCCTGTCCGCCGAACGCCCGCCGGGACATTTATCTCATCTCGGCTGACCCCGGGCGTGCCCGCGAGTCGGATCCGCACCTGCCGGGCACGGTGGAGCACGTGGTGATCTGCACGGGTCGTGCGCTGGTGGGGCTGAGCAACGATCCGGTCGAGCTGGCTCCGGGGGACTACGTGCAGTACCCCGGCGACGTCGCGCACGTGTTCGAGGCACTCGAGGCGGGGACCCGGGCAGTGCTCCTGTCCGAGAACGTATGACGTTCGTCCTGCTCTTGGTCGCGGGTTTCGGAGCCGGTCTGACCGGCACGATCGCCGGGCTCGCGTCGCTGGTCAGCTACCCCGCGCTACTCGCGGTCGGTCTGCCGCCGTTGAGTGCGAACGTCACGAACACCGTCGCGCTGCTGTTCAACAGCTTCGGGGCGCTGCTGGGCTCGCGGCCGGAGCTGGAGGGGCACTGGCGGCGTGCGCTGGAGCTGGCGGGGGTCAGCACGCTGGGCGGTGCGGTCGGCGGTGCGTTGCTGCTCTGGACGCCCTCGGCAGCGTTCGAGAAGATCGTCCCGTTCCTGATCGCGTCGGCGTCGGTCGCGATCCTGGTCCGCCGTCCCGGCGAGGTGCGGGAGCTGGAGCAGCGGCCCGGTTGGCCGACGCTGCTGGCCATCTTCCTGATCGGCATCTACGGCGGGTACTTCGGTGCGGCGGCGGGTGTGTTGATGCTCGCGGTGCTGCTCGCGATCGGCACCGGCACGCTGGCGCGCGCCGGTGCCTACCGCAACCTCGTGCTCGGCGCGGCGAACGCCATCGCCGCGGTCGGGTTCGTCGTGTTCGGTCCGGTCGTGTGGTCAGCGGCTCTGCCGCTGGCCGTGGGGTTCTTCGTCGGCGGTCGGCTCGGCCCCGTCGTGGTGCGGCACTCTCCCGCGGACGCGTTGCGCGTGGTGATCGCGCTGGCCGGCATCGGGCTGGCCGTCTACCTGGGGCTGGACGCCTACTCGTAGACGCCGGGGTCGGCTTCCCGCGCGTCCGGCGCCGACACTGATAGGGGCTGACCGTGCGCGCTGAGCGTCGTCTTCATCGTCAGCGTGGGGCTGTCGCTCGGGGACAGCTCCACGCTGATCGCGGTGACCCAGCCCTGGTCGTCGACCGTGATCGTGAACGGCGAGACGCGCATGCCGCTCGACCACAGGCTCGGCGCACCGATCGGGAGGAACGGCTCGTCGGTCTCGCCGTCCGGACGGAACCGGCCGGTGTACGTGGCGGGCCCGGAGCGCTTAGCGAACGTGACTGTCTCGGCGAACTGGCTCAGGCCGGTCGGGTCGGTCAGGTCGAAGTAGAACAGGCTGTTCTTCTTGATCCTGGTGAGGTCGAGGTGCACCCACGGGTCGCCCGGCTCACGCTGGTAGGCATCCGTGCCGAGAACGATGCGCTCGGTGGACGACGGGTTTTTCGGGCTGGTCAGCGTCGTCTCGGACGTGAAGATTTGTTCTTTCGTGTCGAAGGCTCCGGTGGCCTTCACCTTCTCGTTCTCGGGGAGGGTCGCCTGCACCGCGAACCGGTACGGCGCGGCCTGTGTTCGTCGTAACGCTGCGACGAGGTCGGTCTGCTCCTGCGTCGGCGACGGTTTTGGTCGAGGACGTTCGGTGACCGTCGGAGAGGGCTCCGGGCTACCGCACGCGGCGACGACGAGGATGAGGCCTAGAGCGAGCCATGTTCGCATGAACGACCATTGTGGTCGAGTTCCCTGCGGCAGACGTTCACCGCGCGCCAGTCCGCGACGCGGTGAGCGGTGTTACCGGACGGTCAGGAAGCCGGGGCCTAGGAACGAGACGGGCCGTGCCCGAGCCAGCGCGTCGATGAACTCCGCGCACTGCGTCTCCGCTGCACGGGTCATGCGGGGGATCGACGCGTCGTCCACCGCCTCGACCGAGCACCTGATGACCGCGTTGTCGTCGACGACGTAGGTCGCGGCGTTGTTCGGGCTGGTGATGCGGCAGACCTGGTGGTCACCGATCGTGCCCTCACTACTCTTCTCGCCCGGACCCGCGCCGCAGGGAAATTTGGCTTTGTCGACCGGTTCGGCGAAGACCGTGGCGCTGAAGAAGAACTGGACCTGCGGGTCGGTCGCGTATCCCAGGTTCTGCGAGCCACACCGCGTGGTGACGGAGCGGGAGATCTCGTCGGCCACGAACCCGTTGCCGGTCGCGAACAGCCCCTCCTCACGGAGAGCGGGGTCGCCGAGTGACTTCTCGAGCGCGTCGTCGTTGATGAGCGGGCAGACCATCTTGATCGGGTAGTACCGCCCGGAGAACTCGATGTTCTTCACCGCGCTCGCGTCGGCTCGATCACTGTTGATGACCAGGACGACGATCAGGCGGACGAGAAGTAGCCCGACAGCTGTGCCTGCGAGGGCGAGAGCCAGGCGCGTCGTCGGCCGGCGACGCCAGTACTGCAGCCGCGTCTCGTTGGCGTACCGCTCGTTCGCGCTGATGGCAGCACGCTCCTCCGGACAGTGGTGCGCCGACGCCACAACGTTCGGTACCGTACCGACACCCTCCCGAGATTGGCCACAATGGATTCGGAACCGATCGCCCTGGCTCCGGCCCCCGTGCGCCGGCTCCGGTTCGTGCTCTTCGGGCAGGCGGCGACCTATGGCGTCGCGGCCCTGCTCGGAGTGCTCGCTTATTACGTGCGCGGCGCGGAGCACCTCGGCGTCGGCGGATACGCGGCGGCGAGAACACACCCGCTCGCTCTCGTGATCCTCGGCGGGGCGGCAGCCGGGTTGCTGGTCTGGCTAGGGCATCGGCTGCACAGCCGACCGGCGATGCTCGGGTCCTGGATCCGGCTCCTGGAAGTGGTCCTCCTGGTGGACGCCGGGCTCGCGGTGTTGCTGGGTCGCTTCGACGTCTGGCTGGTACTGGGCGTGTTCGCGGCGGTCGTCGTGCTGTGGATCCTGAGCACCGACGAGGCGTCCGCGTACCTGTTCTGAGCAGGCCCGTTCAGGTCGACAGCCGCAGTGCGAGCCCGTCGAGCACGACGTCCAGGCCGTAGGCGAACTTGGTGTCGCGGATCGCCACCGGATCGGGGAAGTCAGAGTCGCCGTAGTCGGCGGACACGTGTTCGTGGCCGATCGCGGCTTGCCGGGCGGCGGGCATGAGCCGGGCGATGAACTCGGGCTCGGTCTCCCCGGAGCGGGCGACCGTGGTGAGCCAGGCCGCCTCCGTCGTGCTCATCCCGATGACGTAGGCCAGGACGGTGTCGATTCCCCGGCTCGGCTCGGCAAATCCTGCCGTCGCGAACAGCGCGGCCAACCGGTCGGAGAACGACATCAAGTTGGGCCCGAGGTAGGCGAGACCGGCCTGGCCCAGCACCGAGGCGAGCCACGGGTGGCGCAGCGCCGTCGCGCGGAATGATCCGGCGGCTTCGGTGACGGCGGCGCGCCAGTCGGTGCTGCCCGCCGGCGGCACGGTGATCTCGGCGAAGACCTCGTCGACCGCGAGCTCCATCAGCTCCTCTTTGGTCGCGACGTGCCGGTAGAGCGACGTGGCGGCGGTGTTCAGGCGAGCGCCGAGCTTTCGCATGCTGAGCGCCTCGATGCCTTCGGCGTCCAGCATCGCGATTGCTTCCCGGACGATCGCGACGCGGCTGAGCGCGGGCTGATCCGCCTCGCGCGGCTGACGAGCCCAGACGGACGGGATCGGGTTCTTGGACGCCATCACGCTCCTTCCTGTGCGTACGTCGTTCGCTCCGAGCGTACAGGAGCGAGCAGTTGCGTACAGCGTTCCGCCGTGCGTACAGTGAACGCAGTAACGGAACACTGTACGCAGCTGGAAGGAAACCGATGGACGCCCGCAACCCACGCCGCTGGTGGATCCTGGTCGTGCTGTGCCTGAGTTCGCTGGTGCTGGTCATCGACAACATGGCGCTGACCGTCGCCGTGCCGGAGATGACCGCGGACATCGGCGCGAACGCACAGGACATCCAGTGGATCCTGGACTCCTACATCCTGGTCTTCGCCGGTCTCCTGCTCACCTCGGGAAGCCTCGGCGACCGATTCGGCCGCCGACGGATCATGCTGATCGGCTTACTGGTGTTCGGAGCCGCGTCGCTCGCCGCGGTCTTCTGCACCAACCCCGGTGAGGTGATCGCCGCGCGGGTAGCGATGGGTGTCGGCGGCGCGCTGATCATGCCGTCCACGCTGTCGATCCTGATCGTCGTCTTCGACGCGGAGGAACGTGGCAAGGCGATGGCGGCGTGGGGTTCGGTGTCGATGCTCGGCCTGGTCGGCAGCCCCGTGCTGGGCGGCGTCCTGATCGACCACTTCTCCTGGCGCTCGATCTTCTTCCTCAACGTGCCGGTGGTCGTGCTGGCGATCCTGGCCGCGATCACGCTCATGCCGGAGTCGAAGGGGCCGTGGCAGAAGCCCGACCCGCTCGGCGCCGTGCTCTCCGCGGTCGGCATGACGGCGCTGATCTGGTGGATCATCGAGATCCCGCGGCACGGCGCGTTCGAGGGCCGGTCCGCGGTCACCCTGGCCGTCGCGGTGGTCGCTCTGGTCGGCTTCGTGATCTGGGAGAACCGCACCTCGGATCCGATGGTGCCGCTGGTCCTGTTCAAGCACCGCAACTTCCGCGGCGGCTCGCTCTCCCTGACGCTCGTGCAGATCGGCAACGGCGGCCTGCTCCTGGTGCTGACCCAGTATCTGCAGTTCGTGCTCGGCTACTCGCCGGTCAAGGCGGGCTTCGCATTCGTGCCGCTGGCCGTCGCCGCCCTGATCGGCAACGCTGCGGGCGCCGGGCTCGCCGCGAAGGTCGGCAACCGCCTGCTGGTTCTGGTCGGAATGCTGGCGATGTCCGCGTCCTTCGCACTGCTGGCCACGGTCTCGGCCGACAGCGGCTTCACCCTGCCCGCCGTCGGACTCGGGCTGCTCGGCCTCGGCGCCGGCCTGGCGATGCCTGCCGCGATTAACGCGCTGATGGGCACCATTCCGGCGGAGAAGGCCGGCGTCGGATCGGCCCTGAACGACACGATCCAGCAGGCCGGTGCCGCGCTCGGTATCGCGATTCTCGGCTCGCTCCTCTCCAGTGGTTACACCCGCCAGATGCCCGCCGACGCACCGGAGCACGCGAAGCGCTCGATCGCCGAGGCGCTCGCCGGGTCTTCTGGCGACGCCGGTCTGGTGCACGCCGCACGAGAGGCCTTCACCGCCTCGATGTCGCTGACCTTCACGCTGAGCGCGGTCGCGGTGTTGGGCGCCGCGATCGTGGCCACGCTGATCATGCGCGACCAGAAGCCGGCGCCGACGGAGGAACCCGTGCCGGTTGGCTGACTCGACCTCGCGGCCGGCGCCACGCGGCGCCGGCCGAGCGCGCCGCCGCCGGTGTCGCCGTCCGCACACGGCGACGACGGTGCGCTGCACGGGGCGGCCGCGGTGGGATGGGACCGCATCAGCGCACCGGAGTCACTGGCTCGATGGGCCGCCGAACGGGGCACCGGCTGAACTCCGCAGGCGTCGATGTCAGACCTGGGCCGCGGCGTGGACGATCGCGTCGACCAGTGCGGGTTCGGCCGAGGCGAACGGCGAATGGTCAGCAACGATCTCCACCTGAGCTTGCATCTCGTCGGCGCGGGCGCGCTGGTAATCCAAGGGCAGCACGCGGTCCTCCGTACAGATCACGTACGTGGACGGGACGCTCTCCCACGCCGCCGGTTCGGCCATCGCCTCGAAGATGCACGCGGCGCCGAACGGACGGAGGCGACCGAGCACCCGGTCTCGAGTCGCGTCGTCGCAGAGGTTGTAGAAGTAGGGCATGCACTCGGCAGTCAGCCGGGTCTCCTCCGACGCTTGATCAACCGCGATTCCTGGGACCAACCCGAAGCCGGCACCGACGGAATCGGTGATCGTCTGCCCCTTCCGGAGTGCGATCGCCGCGACATAGACGAGTCGATCCGCCTGGTGACCCGCGGAACTGACCACCGCACCCGCGTACGAGTGGCCGACCACCACCACGCGCCGGTCCGGGTGCTTGGCCCCGAGGTCCGAGCGCAACACCTCGGCGTCCTCCGCCAGCGAGCGCATGGGCAGCTCCACGGTGCGCGGTCTCAAGCCCGCAGTCCGCAGATCCGCTTCCACGGCCTCCCAGCACCACGGGCCGTGCCATCCGCCGTGCACGAGAACCACGTCGTACTCACTCACCGGCGCACTCCTAACTTCGGCCGCACTCGACGTACATTCTGTCATTGACTGTGTGAACAGTCTGCGAATTGGCCAAGCCGTCCGGTAGTGAGGAACGGGGTGCTGCACGGGAACTCCGACAGTGGGCTGACGCTGCGGACGGGCGATCGGAAGTCCCGCGATCGGGAAGACGCGGAAGTCTCGCCGGACGCTCGCTCTCCCGCAGCGCTGCGTTGACGCCCTGGAGCGCCAGAAGGTCCAGCAGGACGCCGACCGCGAGGCAGCCGGCGCGGACTGGGTAGAGAACAGCCTGGTCTTCGCCTCGAAAGTCGGCACGCCGCTCGATCCCTCGCACGTCCGGCGCGACTTCCGGAATGCGATCAAGGACGCGCCGGGAGTCACCGCGGCGGAGTGGACGCCGCGCGAGCTACGGCACAGCTTCGTGTCCCTGCTCTCGGACCGCGGCGGGTTGACCCTGGTCTGCCGACAGCAGATCCGGCCGGTCGTCCAAGGCGGCGCGGTAGCTATGGACCGCATCTTCAAGCAGGACGACCCGGGGGAGCCGGAGGGAGATCCTGCCGCTTAGTCACTCTATTAGCCACGCAGAAGGGGTGCACCCAATGGGTGCACCCCTTGTGACCTGGTCGGGGTGGCGGGATTCGAACCCACGGCCTCTTCGTCCCGAACGAAGCGCGCTACCAAGCTGCGCCACACCCCGGCGGCACGGAGGAAGTCTAGCTGACGCCGGCGGCGTCACGCGCACGGGTATCGCGTGCCCCGTGCTCAGGCCGTGGCACGAGCGTGAGCAGGCTCACCTCTGGCGGGCACGCGAACCGGATCGGAGCGTACGGAGAGGTGCCCATACCTGCGGAAACGTGGATCCACGTGTCGCCGTTCCAGCGGTGCGCGCCGCGAGCGAGATCACGTTCGATGCCGCAGTTGGTCACCAGCGCGCCGTAACCCGGCACCCGCAGCTGGCCACCGTGCGTGTGACCGGCGAGCACCAGGTCGTACCGGTCGGCGGCGAACTGGTCGAGGACCCGGGGCTCGGGCGCGTGCACCAGCCCGAGGTGGAGGTCGGCCGTGGGGTCGAGGGGGCCCGCGATCGCCGAGTAGTCGTCGAGCTTTAGGTGCGGGTCGTCGACGCCGCCGAGCTCGATCGTTCGGCCTCCGGCGACCACCGAGGCCTTGGCGTTCGTGAGGTCCGCCCAGCCGGCCTCGGCCAGCGCGTCCCGCAAGTCGGTCCACGGCAGGGAGGGCCCGTGCGTCCGCTTGTGGTGCTTGTTGAAGTATTTGAACGGGTTCTTCGGGATCGGCCCGTAGTAGTCGTTCGAGCCGAACACGAACGCCCCCGGGCGCCCGAGCAGGGGGCCGAGCGCGTCGAGGACGGCCGGGACGGCGTCCGGCGACGAGAGGTTGTCACCGGTGAGCGCGACGAAGTCGGGGTCGAGCGCGTCCAGGCTGCGCACCCACTCCTGCTTGCTGTGCTGGCCCGGCAGCATGTGCAGATCGGACACGTGCAGGATGCGGAACGGCTCGGCGTCCTGGGCCAGTACCGGCACGTCGAATCGGCGCAGCGTCCACCGCAGCCGTTCGTAGGTCGATGCGTACAGCAGGGTCGCCGCGCCTGCGCCGACCACACCCAGTGACAGACGGGTACCCCACCTCATGCCCGGCAGCGTACACACGCACGGTCGCACCACCGTTCCCGAGCCGTCCCGAAATCCCTCCGGGTGCGGTGTCCACCGGGAGTAGCGTCTGGAGCATGAGCACTGCTGCGGGCGGCCTGAAGACCCGCCTCTCGACCGACCTCACGACCGCGATGAAACAACGGGACGAACTGGTCACATCGACGTTGCGGATGGCGCTGACCGCGATCCGGAACGAGGAGGTGGCCGGCAAGGCCGCTCGTGAGCTCTCTGACGACGAAGTCTTGCGGGTGCTTACCCGAGAGGCCAAGAAGCGCGTTGAGGCCGCTGAGGCCTTTGCATCGGGCGGACGGGCCGATCGTGCCGACCGTGAGCGCGCCGAGGGCGAGGTGCTCTCCCGCTACCTGCCGGCACAGCTGAGCGACGAGGAGCTGACCGCCGTCGTGGCGTCGGCGCTCGCCGAGACCGGCGTCTCCGACGTCAAGCAGATGGGGAAGGCCATGAAGGCGGTCCAGGCCGCCGTCGCCGGCCGGGCGCAGGGCGGCCGGGTGGCCGCCGAGGTGAAGCGCCAGCTCTCCGCCTGACGGACCCTACGAACGCCCGCGGCCCCCGATCGAAGTGATCGGGGGCCGCGGGCGTTACGGGCTAGTTCGGTTGAGCGCCTTCGGTCTGACACATCGGCAGATCCGGGTTGGCCGAACAGATCTGATCTCGGATCTGGTCACCCGCGTCCCCGCCGGGCTCCGGTGTCCGCGGCGCCGGTGGCTCGCCGTTACTCACCACGATCGTGACGACGCTGCCCTTCGTGCTGTCGCTGCCCCCGGACGGATCGGTGCGAGCCACCCGCCCTTCACCGACCTCCGAGCTCTCCCGGACCGGCGACAACCGCACCTCGAAGCCCGCGTCGCGGAGCTTGTTCGTCGCGGCCTCCACCGAGTCACCGGTGGTGTCCGGCACCGTCACCCGGATGCCGTACGCCAGCTTGCTCGTCGGCGCGACGAACTGCTTGACCGGCAGCTTCTGGAGTGCGGTGTTCATCGCTTGACGGGTGGCGTCGATCGGGATTTGGGTGTTCGGCACCGAGTCGAGGTACTTGTCCGGGTTCGCGAGGAAGCCGGCCGCCGCGAGGTTCGGCGTGAACCCGACGAACCACGCCGCGTTGTTGTCGTCGGTGGTACCGGTCTTGCCGGCCACCGGCCGGTCGATCACCCGGCCGACGCTGGCCGCGGTGCGGCCACCGCCCGGGTGGGTGCAGCTGATGCCGACCATCGAGTTGTCACCGACCGGGCAGCGCGCCATGTCGGCGGCCGCGTCCGCGACCTGCTGCGGGATCGTCTGTTTGCAGGACGGGGTGGACAGCTCGGTCAGCTGTTTGCCGTCCTGGTCCGCGATCGACTTGAGCGGCAGCGGAGCGCAGTACTTGCCCCGCGCGGCGATCGTCGCGTAGGCGGTCGCCATGTCCAGCGGCGAGACCTGCGCGGTACCGAGCGTGAACGATCCCCAGGCGGTCGAGTCGGTCTGCGCGTCCGCCTTGTTCTCCAGGTCGACGCTCGCGCGGAACTCGACGCCCGCCTTCTCGGCGGCGCTGACCGCGGCCTTGACCGAGACCTGCTCCTCCAGCGGGAGGAAGTACGTGTTCGCCGATTCGCCGAAGGCGCTCGACATCGTCTGCAGGCCCTTCATCGTCGGCGACGCGTTCTTCGGACAGTACCGATTGCCGCCGGTCTTGCAGGGGCCGAAGTACTGCGAGACGTACCGGTCCTGCGCGTAGATCGTGTTGCTGAGCGGGATGCCCTTCTCCAGCGCCGCGATCGCGGTGAACATTTTGAACGTCGAACCGGCCTGGTATCCCGGCGAGATCGACGAACCGGACAGCAGCGGGTTCACCGTGTACGGGTAGGTCTTCCCGCCCGGGTTCTTCTTGATGCCGTACTTCCGGTTGATCGCCATCGCCTTCACCCGGCCGGTGCCGGGTTCGACCATCACGATGCCGGTCGCGAAGCGGCTGCCCGCGTCGAGGCGCTCGTCGATCTCCTGCTGCGCCGCCTTCTGCATCCGGACGTCGAGCGACGAGACGATCTTGTAGCCGCCCTTGCGGAGGTTGTCCTCACGCTCGGTGCGGGTCTTGCCGAACGCCGGGTTCGACTTCCACCAGTCGAGGAACCAGCCGCAGAAGAAGCCGTAGGCGGTGTTGCCGTTCTCGCAGGACTGGGGCGCGGACTTCGGCTTCAGCCCGAGGTCGGTCTTCTTCGCCGCGTCGGCCTCGGCCTGGGTGATGTACTTCAGCTTCACCATCTGGTTCAGCACGTACTCCCGGCGGTCGAGCGCCGGCTTCTTGCCGAACTGCTCGTTGTCGACCGGGTTGTACTGGGTCGGGTTCTGCGCCATCCCGGCGATCATCGCGGCCTCGGGCAGCGTGAGCTGGGACGGCGGCTTGCTGAAGTACACGTATGACGCGGCGTAGATGCCGTAGCCCTGGTTACCGAAGAACGTGATGTTGAGGTAGTTCTCCAGGATCTGGTCCTTGGTGAGCTCCTTCTCCAGCGCGATCGCGTACCGCATCTCGCGGAGCTTTCGCCCGGCGGTGTCTTCGGTGGCCAGCCGGAGCTCTTCGTCGTTCGTCGCGCCGTACTTCAGGATCGATCGCACGTACTGCTGGGTCAGCGTGGACGCGCCCTGGGTGACCTGCCCGTTGCTCTGGTTCCGCACGAACGCGCGGACGATGCCTCGGGCGTCCACGCCTTGGTGCTCGTAGAACCGGTTGTCCTCGGCCGCCACGATCGCCTGCCGCATGACCGGTGCGACGTCGGCGAGCTTCACGTTCCGGCGGTTCTCGTCGAAGAACCGGGCGATCTCCGTCTTGCCGTCGCTGGCGTAGAGGGTCGTCACCTGCGGTACCGGTGGGATCTTGATCTCAGCCGGCAGGTCGCTGAAGGAATCCGAGGCCGACTTAGCGGTTAAACCGGACACACCCACCGCGGGAAAGGCCGCGGCGGCGATCACCACACCGGCGAGGATTCCGCACAGCACCAGTGAGACGACATTGGCGAGCGTGCGGTCCTGAGGCAACTTCACGGCGCCCAGAGTACGCAGCGATACCCAGAATCCTCGGCCGCGTGGTTACTCACGGGTTGGTGTGACCAGGGGCACCGCCTCTGAGCTGCATTACTTCCACCGTTCGGTGGATAGCCACTGCCCATTAGTGCTGTTCAAAGACCACCCGAATGGCCGCTGCCAACCGCCACTGTCGCTTTCTTACCGTCCTGGGGCAGGCATGCCGGACCGACACGGCGTCGCCCACACGGATTTTGCGTGCCTGACGAGCCTTGCCGGGACGGCGTGACGCTGAAGGGGGCCGGATGATGACGATGATCGCTGACTGGGCTGGACGTGCGGCCTGTCGTGCCAGCGATCCGGACTCGCTCTTCGTCCAAGGTGCGGCTCAGAACCGCGCCAAGACGGTGTGCATGGGTTGTCCGGTTCGGACCGAGTGCCTCGCTGATGCGCTCGACAACCGCGTGGAGTTCGGCGTTTGGGGCGGTATGACCGAGCGCGAGCGTCGTGCCTTGTTACGTCGTCGCCCTGACGTGACGTCGTGGTGGAAGCTGCTCGAGGCCGCGCGCAAGGCGCACGACCTGCAGCCCACCGGCTAGGCGGTACTTGCGAGCGCTGAGCCCACTCGGCGCAGGCCGTCGAGGTCGTGGACATCCTCGGCCTCGGCAGGCACCTCGACGATCGGGACGTCCGGGTGCGCGGTGGTGAAACCCGCCGCGATCCGCCGCTCCCGCTCCACCAGCCGGGACAGACCGGCGTGGATCCTCAGCACCTCGGCGGTCAACGGCGACTCGCCGGTGCGATCCAACTTCTCAGCGGCGTCCAGCGCGTCGGCCGCGGAGAGCCCCGGGGCCTCGGTCGCGTGGACCCGGTTGAGAACCAACCCCGCCAGCGGCATTCCCTCGGCGAGCAGACGGTCCGCGAAGTACGACGCTTCGCGGACGGCGTCCGGCTCGGGGGCAGCAACCACGACGAACGCCGTACCCGGCGTCTTCAACAGGTCGTAGGTCCGCTGAGCGCGCTCGCGGAAGCCGCCGAACATCGAGTCCAACGCGGCGACGAACGTCGAGACGTCGTCCAGCAGTTGGTTACCGAGAATCTTCGTGATGACGCGGCTGAACAGCGAGAACGTCCCCGACATCACCTTCAGCACGCCGCGCCCGCCGGTCTTGGCAGGCGCCAGCAGCAGCTTGAGCAGCCGCCCGTCCAGGAACCGGGCCAGGTTCTGGGGCGCGTCCAGGAAGTCCAGCGCCGACCGGCTCGGTGGCGTGTCGACGATGATCAGATCCCACTCGTCGGCCGCGCGGAGCTGGCTGAGCTTCTCCATCGCCATGTACTCCTGCGTCCCGGAGAACGAGGACGACATCGCCTGATAGAACGGGTTCGCGAAGATCTCCTCGGCGCGTCCGGGGTCGGTGTGCGCGAGCACGACCTCGTCGAACGTGCGTTTCATGTCGAGCATCATCGCGTGCAGCTCGCCGCCGCCTGTCGTCTCGACGCCCTTCACCCGGCGCGGGACGTTGTCGAGTTCGGAGAGCCCCATCGACTGCGCGAGCCGCCGCGCCGGGTCGATCGTGAGCACGACCGTCCGCCGGCCGGCCTCCGCCGCGCGGAGGCCGAGCGCCGCAGCCGTTGTCGTCTTGCCCACCCCGCCGGAGCCGCAGCACACGATGATGCGCGTATCGGCGTCGGTCAGCAGCGCCTCGATGTCCAGACCACTCACGGCGCCCGCACCCCCGCCTTCCGCAGCGCGTCGGCCAGTTCGTACAGCCCGTCGGTATCCATGCCCTCCGGGAGGAACGGCAGATCCAGCACGGGGCGGCCGAGTTCGGTCAGCTCGCCTCGCAGCCGCTGCTCCAGCCCTACCCGGCGGACGTGGTCGGCCACCTCGTCGGCGAGACCTTTCACGGTCTGCCGGTCGGTCGCGAGCCCGGCGGCCGCCAGCCCGCGCTTTAGCTCGGCCTGGGTGACCTTGGCGTCGACCAGCGACGTTCCGCGGACCGCGTTGACCAGCACCACGCCGATCGGCAGCCCGATCCCGGCCAGCTCGGTGACGGCGTCCGAGGTCTCCTGCACCGGCATCTCCTCGAGGAGCGTCACCAGGTGGATCGCGGTCATCGGCGAACGGAGGACGGCCATCACGCCGTCCGACTGGGTCTTGATCGGCCCGACCTTCGCCAACCCGGCCACCTCGGAGTTGACGTTGAGGAAGCGCCCCACCCGGCCGGTCGGCGGCGCGTCCATCACGACCGCGTCGTACACCCGCCGACCGCGGTCAGCGCGGGTCACGGCCTCCTTGACCTTGCCGGTCAGCAGGACGTCACGCATGCCGGGCGCGATCGTGGTGGCGAAGTCGATCGCACCGAGCTTCTTCAGCACTCGCCCCGCGCGGCCGAGCTTGTAGAACATCTCCAGGTAGTCGAGCAGCGCCTCTTCGGCGTCCACGGCCAGCGCGCGGACCTCGCCCCCTTCGGGGGCGACCGCGATCGGTCGCTCGGAGTAGGGCAGCGGGTCGAGGCCGAACATCGGGGCGATCCCCTGCCGGCCTTCCACCTCGACGAGCAGCGTGCGGCGTCCGCCTGCGGCCAGCGCCAGCGCGAGTGCTGCGGCGACCGTGGTCTTTCCGGTGCCGCCCTTACCGGTGACTATGTGC
The DNA here is from genome assembly GCF_900143005.1 of Cryptosporangium aurantiacum. NCBI lineage: Bacteria > Bacillati > Actinomycetota > Actinomycetes > Cryptosporangiales > Cryptosporangiaceae > Cryptosporangium > Cryptosporangium aurantiacum. The sequence goes on along the minus strand of NZ_FRCS01000002.1, from coordinate 726,354 downwards.
AGCCGCGCCGGGGGGAACGCTGTGGATTCCTCGGGCACTCTACGAGCGTAACCACGCGGGGCGGCAAGCTGCCGGTCAGCATGGTGCTCCCAGTAGGGTGCGGCCATGACGAAGTGGGAGTACGTGACGGTCCCGCTGCTCGTGCACGCCACGAAGCAGATCCTGGACAACTGGGGTGAAGACGGCTGGGAACTGGTCGCCGTCGTGCCCGGCCCGAACGCCGAGCAACTCGTCGCCTACCTGAAGCGGCCCAAGGAAGGCCAGTGAGCAAGGTCGCAGAACGGCTCGCTGAACTGGGCCTGACGCTGCCCGCCGTGCCGGCCCCGGTGGCCGCCTATGTGCCCGCGCTGCGCACCGGCTCGTACGTCTACACCTCCGGTCAGCTTCCGGTGGTGGACGGCAAGCTCGCCGTCACCGGTTTGCTGGGCGCCGAAGTCTCTCCGGAGACCGGGTACGAGCTCGCCCGGACGGCCGGGCTCAACGCGCTCGCCGCGGTGGCCTCGGTCGTCGACCTGGACGACGTCGTGCGGGTCGTGAAGGCGGTCGGGTTCGTCGCGTCCGCACCCGGGTTCTTCGGCCAGCCGGGCGTCGTCAACGGCGCCAGCGAGCTGTTCGGTGCCGTGTTCGGCGACGCCGGCAAGCACGCGCGGAGCGCGGTCGGTGTCGCGGTGCTGCCGCTGAACGCCCCGGTCGAGGTCGAGCTGATCGTCGAGGTGCGCTGAGCTGTGTAGACCTACCGGCGCTCCGGCGTCGGTAGGTCTTTCACACGGGGGCGGACGGGATGCCGACGACGCCTCGCACGACTCGGCTGAGCTGGACCTCGAACGTCGCGCTCACCAGCGCGGTCGCCACCGACGACATACCCGCGTAGTCCTCGATCAGACGCGTCCGGTCGCTGACCAGGCCGTTCTCGGCCGCGTCGTCGCCGGGGCGCGGCGCCGGCGCCCGGAGCGCGAAGATCGGCGTGAACGCCTCCAGGATCTCCCGGGAGAGTTCCAGCGCGGCGGCCGCGACCCGCAGCTGCAGCCGGGTGATCTCCGTCGAGGGCAGACCCATCTCCCTGGCCCGGCGGCCGACCGCGACCAGCACCGGGTGGGTGCCGTGCCAGTTGCCGTCCGGCGCGCGGCTGACCAGCCCGTAGGACTCCAGCGCCTCCCAGGCGCCCGGCTGCGCGTGCAGGTCGGCCACGCCTTCGGGTTCGACCTGCAGGTCGGGGTCCGAGGTGTCGGTGGGTGACGGGAACCGCATCGCCAGGCCCTCGGCGTGCCAGGCCAGCGCGAGTTCCGGCGCGTTGTGGCCGGTCTGCAGCAGCGCCCGGATCGCGGCCAGCGAGAACCCGGCCCGCTGTAACCGCTGGATCAGTTCCAGCCGGTCGATGTGCGAGTGGTCGTACACGCTCCGCCTGCCGACCCGGCGGGGCGGGTGCAGCAGCCGCCGGGACTGGTGCGCGCGGACCAGCCGGACGCTCACCCGGCACTGTTCGGCCAACTGCTCGACGCTCAGATCGGTCGGCAACTGCCGCTGGGCGAGAGTGTCGGCGGAGGGCAGCACGGTGGTGGGGATAGTGGCAGACTCTCCGTGATCTCTGCGGTCGCGCCCCGTCACAGCTGGCACCGTACTCCACGACGGCGACCGCGTACCGGGCTGCGAAGCGAACGACGGAGCCCAGATCGCCGACAGCAGGTCGACGACAGCCCTCCACGACCTACGATGCCCTCATGGTTCCCGGAGTGCCGGCCGAGGCCGCAGACGCAGGACGGCCCGCGCAGCACCCGCGACCGCCCACGCCCCGCGACGCGTCGACGACGATCCTGCTCCGCGACGCGCCCGGTGGCATCGAGGCATATCTCCTCGTCAGGTCGACCCACCTCGCCGCGTTCGCCGGGCTCACGGTGTTTCCCGGCGGCTCGGTCGATGCGGGGGACTACGTCCGCGAAGGGTCCTGGCGCGGCCCTGACCCGGCCGGCTGGCCGCTCGGGGCCGCAGCCGACCTGTCCAGGGCGCTGGTCACCGCGGCGGTTCGCGAGACGTTCGAGGAGATCGGCGTACTGCTGGCGGAGCCGGCCGACGGGCAATCGTTCCCCGGCGCGGCCGACCTCGCGCACGACCGGGCCGCGCTGGAGGCCGGCGAGGCCACGCTGCCCGCGTTGCTGGACTCCCGAGGTTTGGTCCTCCGGACCGACCTGGTCCGCCCGTGGACGCACTGGATCACCCCGGAGGCCGAGAAACGCCGGTTCGACACGCGGTTCTTCGTCGCCGGGTTGCCTGCCGGTCAGCAGGTGCAGCAGCCCTCCGGCGAAGCGACCCGCGGGCTCTGGCTCCGTCCGGCCGAGGCGCTCGCCACGGTCGAGCGCGGCGAGCTGGGCATGCTGCCGCCGACGGCGTCCACGCTGCTGAGCCTGACCGAGTTCGGAACGCTCGCGGACGTGTTCGCCGCGGCCGAGACCCGGACGATCCGCCCCATCCAGCCCGTGTATCAGCGGGGTGAGGGCGGGCCGCAGCTCACGCTGCCGTCGGACGCGCTCGAACTGCTGCCCGCCGGTGTGACGCCGGAGTTCGTTTCCGGCCTGCTGGCCGGTATCGCGCGACACGGGCGGCTTCCGGCGACGCAGCCCGAGAAGGGGTCGACGACGTGACGCTGCCCGACTGGGTTCCGGCTTGGGCGACGCTCGTCCGCGCGGACAACCCCGGACCGATGACGCTGGACGGCACCAACACCTGGGTGCTGCGTGCGCCGGGTGCGAGCGGCTGCGTGGTCGTCGACCCCGGTCCGCTGCTGCCGTCGCACCTGGAGCAGGTGGCCGCCCACGGCCCGGTCGTCGCGACGCTGCTCACCCACGGCCACCCGGACCACGCCGAGGGCGCCCGTCGGTTCGCCGAGATGACCGGTTCGGACGTGCTCGCGCTGGACCCAAAACACGCGGTCGGCGGCCAGGCGCTGATCGCGGACGGTGAGCCGCTGGACGTCGCGGGCTTGAGGATCCGGGCGTTCGGAACGCCCGGTCACACGGCGGACTCCGTCTCGTTCGTCGTCGGGGAGGAAGCCGTGCTCACCGGCGACACGATCCTCGGCCGGGGCACCACGGTCGTCGCCTGGCCGGACGGCCAGCTCGGCGACTACCTCACCAGCCTGGAGCGGCTCCGCGGGCTGGGCTCGATCCCGGTGCTGCCGGGGCACGGCCCGGTGCTACCCGACGCGGAGGCGGTGGCCGGGTACTACCTCCGCCACCGGGCCGAGCGGCTCGCGCAGGTCCAGGCGGCGGTGGCCGCCGGAGCCACCTCACCCGCCGAGGTGGTCGCGACCGTATACGCCGACGTCGACCGGTCGGTCTGGCCGGCCGCCGAGCTCTCGGTGCGTGCCCAGCTCGATTACCTCCGGGTGGCCGACCGACCATGACCTGTCCGGCCCTCCCGATGGCACCGCCGCCTTTGACCGGGGGCCGACGATTGACGTGCCCGGCCCTACCGATGGCACCGCCGCCTTTGACCGGGTACCGACGATTGACGTGCCCGGCCCTACCGATGGCACCGCCGCCTTTGACCGGGTACCGACGATGACGTGTCCGGTGTGCGGCACGGTCGCGGTGCCTGGCGCGCGGTACTGCCATCACTGCGGTACCCGCCTGCCGGACGTCGAGCCTGCCGCGTTCGCGACCGAACGCCGGGTCGTGACGGTCCTGTTCGGTGACCTCACCGACTTCACCGCCTGGTCGGAGGACCTCGACCCGGAGCGGGTCGGCAGGTTGACCGACCGGGTGCTTGCGGCCTGCGCGCAGGCCGTCACCGCCTTCGGCGGTCACGTCGACAAACTGACCGGCGACGGCATCATGGCCGTCTTCGGCGCTCCGGTCGCCCATGAGGACGATCCGGAGCGCGCGGTCCGCTCGGCGCTGGCCATGCAGCGCGCGGTCAAACGCGTGATCGAGGACGAGCTGGGTGGTGGACGCCGCCTCGGGCTGCGCGTCGGGGTGAACACCGGCGAAGTGGTCGCCGGTGTGCAAGCTGCCCTCTCTTACACGGTCATCGGCGACACCGTGAACACCGCTGCCCGGCTGTCGGACGCCGCCGGCATGGGCGCGGTCTATGCGGGCGCCCGTACCCAGCGCGCCACACGCGACCGGGCGGCCTGGCGTCGCCTGCCACCGCTGCGGCTCAAGGGCAAGCGTCAGCCGGTCGAGGCCTACGAGCTCCTCGGCCTGCGCGACGCCCCCGGCATCCGGCCGGGACTCGGTGACGAGGCGCCGTTCGTCGGACGCGAGGTCGAGACCGGACGCCTGCTCGGACGGTTCGCGGAGGTCGTCGACGAGGGCGAGCCGCGCGTCGTCGTCGTCACAGCGGAGGCCGGGGCGGGCAAGACCCGGCTCGGTGCCGAGGTCGCCCGGATGGTGGGTGACTCGTACGGCGCCCGCACGCTGTCCACCCGCTGCCCGGCGTTCGGCGAGACCGGGCGGCTGGCGCCGCTGGCCGACCTGGTCCGGCAGGCGTGCGGTGTCGAGCCGGACGAGCGGGGCGACCGGATCGCCGAGCGCATCCGCCGGGTCGCCACCGACCTGCCGGATCCCGGGCTGGGGCCGGGTGGCGTCGAGGTGCTGTTCGACCTGGTCGGGGTGGAATCCGACGTGGACGCGCTGAGCGGCGTCCCGGGCATCTCGACCGCGGCCGGACGCCGGGAGCGGACGCCCGCCGTGCTGGCAGCGCTGCTCACCGGGCTGGCCGCGACCGACCCCGTGCTGGTCGAGCTCGACGACGTCCACAACGCCTCGCCGGACACGCTGGACGCAATCGGAGGGCTCGTCGACCGGCTGGACGGTGCGGTTCTCCTGCTGTTGCTCGGTCGTCCTGAGCTCGTCCGGACGCACGGGCTGCTGACCCGGCTGGCCGCCGCCGAGCCGCTGCCGCTGCCGCCGCTGACCGGTGCCGCGGTCTCCCGGCTGCTGCGTTCGTACCTCGGTGGCCCGCTCGACCGCGCGGACGAGACCCGGCTGCTCGCCACCGCCCAGGGCAACCCGTTCTACCTGGCCGAGCTGGTCTCGCTGCTGGTCGAGCAGGGACGGCTGACCGGGGGAGCCGGCGGCTGGCGGCTCGCGCCGGGTGGTTTCGCCGGGCGGCTGCTCTCCTCGGACCTGGCCGCGGTGCTGACCGCCCGTATCGACGCGTTGCCGCCGTACCCACGCACGGTCCTGCGGGACGCGGCCGTCGTCGGTGACCGGGTTCCGGCCGGTGCGCTGGAGGAGCTGCGGGGTAGCCGCCGCTCGCTGGCCACCGCGGCGTCCGACCTCGACCGGGCGCTGGCGGACCTGATCAGCAGACGCATGCTCCGCCGCACCGCCAGCGGCGGATACGGCTTCGTCACCGCGCTGATGCGGGAGGCGGCCTACAGCGGCATCGGGCACGCCGACCTGGCCGCGCGGCACGCCCGGATCGCCCGCTGGGCCGACGGCGAGCCGGTGCGCGGCCTGTCCGACGTGGAACGCGACGAATTCATCGCGCGCCACGCCGAGCGGGCACTGCGGCTAGCCGACCAGATGTCGCTGCCGCCCCAGCACCAGGCCCGGCAGGTCGCCGGAATCGGGGTCGCCGCGCTGCACCGGCTGTCCGAGCGGACGATCGCGCTCGGTGAGCCGGCCCGCGCACTCGGCCTGCTCGACCGGGCGATCGCGCTGCTGCCGGAACGGGCCCAGGGCACGGTTGGTGTCGACGACCTCCGGCTGCTCCGAGCGCGGGCGCTGCTGGCCAGCGGTCGGGCCGACGAGGCGCGCGAGATCGCGTCCGCGGTCGCGGTGGGGGACGGTCCGGTGGCCGTCGCCGCGCTGCTGGTCAAGGGCGAGGCGCTGCGGGCGGTCGGCGAGACCAGGGCGGCGGTCGCGGCGTGGAGTTCGGCGCTGCGCCGTTCCCGGGCAGCCGGCCTGCCGCACTGCGAGAGCGAGGCGCTCCGGCGGCTCGGCATGCTCGATTACCTCAGCGGCCGGTTGCCGCTGGCCGAGCGTCGCTTCACCGCCGCGTACCGGGTCGCGTCGGCGTCCGACGACGGGCCGGGTACCGCCTGGGCCCTGCAGCATCTGGCGTGGTCGGCGACCACCCGGGGTGACTTCGACCGCGCCGACCGGGTGCTGGAGGAGGCGCGGGCGGTGTTCGCCCGGCTCGACGACCCGGCCGGCCGGTCCTGGGTACGTGGCACGACGGCTTTCGTCCGACTGCTGGAGGGACGCCTGCACGAGGCGCGCCGCCTCGCGGAGAAGTTCGTGCCGTACGCCGAGCGGGTCGCCGACGGGTGGGCGGTGGCCGCGCTCCGGATCGTGGACGCGTTCGCCGCCGCCGAGCTGGGTGACCTCACTCACGCCACGGACCAGGCCGACCTGGCGCACGCCGCGTTCGTCGCCGGGCACGACCCGTGGGGCGCGAGTCTGGCGCTCACCGTCCGCGGGGTGATCGCCCGCGGGCTCGACCGCCTGGACGAGGCCGTCGAGCTGCTGACCGAGGCACTGGAGGTCGGCGCGCAGATCAGTCACCCGCTCACCGCGGGTATCGCGCTGACCGTGCGCGGCTACTGCCATCTCGGCTCGGGCGAGGTGGCGGCGGCCGAAGCGGACGCCGTCCGGACGCTGGAGCTCATCGCGCCGCTGGAGGTCGACCCGTCCACCCGGGTCGGCCCGCTTGTGCTGCAAGCGCAGGCCCGCCGCCTGAGCGGTGACCGGGACGGCGCGATCAAGCTGTTCGGCGAGGTGGTGAACGACGCCAGCGGCCCGTCGCTGCTGTTCCCTCGGCGTCAGGCGCTCGCGCACTACGCCGGTGTCCTGCTGGAGGCGGGCCGGGCGCAGGAATCGCTGGAGTGGGCGCGCCGGGCGTCCCGGGTGCCCGCCGAGGACATCCGCAGCCGGATCGTTTCCCGGCGGGCGCTGGCGGTCTCGCTGGCGGCCTCCGGGGCGCTGCCGGAGGCCCTCGTCGCGGCGGACGAGGCGGTGGCGCTCGCCTACGGGACGGAGCAGGCCTCGGAGCGGGCAGCCAGCGATACGGTGCGTGACCGTGTCGCTCTGGCGCACGCGCTTGCTCGCCCTGAGTAGTCAGAGGGTCAGCCGAGCGGTCGGAAAGATTGTCTGCCGCGAGACAGCTCACGGCCCACGACTCGCGGGAAGTCGGTACGGTCGTCCAGTGCGAAGTGAGGCGTCCGGGACCCAGCCGGCATCACCGGTGGCCGGTCTGTCCGATCTGACCGTTCTTGCCCGTGGTGGGTATTCCACCGTGTACCGGGCCAGGCAGGACTCGATCGGACGTGAGGTCGCGCTCAAGATCGACACTCGCTCGTTGGAGTCGGAGCGTGACCGGCGTCGCTTCCTGCGTGAGGCGGAGGCCGCCGGTCGGATGTCCGGCCACCCGAACGTCGTCAACGTGTACGACGCCGGGGTGACCGAGGACAACCACCCGTACCTGGTCATGGAGCTCTGCACCGGCGGTTCGTACGCGTCGCGGCTGCGGCAGCACGGCCCGCTGTCGCCGGTGGAGGTCCGCGACGTCGGGGTCAAGATCGCGGACGCCCTGCAGGCCGCGCACGACAACGGCATCCTGCACCGGGACGTGAAGCCCGGGAACATCCTCATCAACCGGTACGGGGTGCCGGGCCTGGCCGACTTCGGTCTGGCGGCGTTGCCCGACCCGAGCCGGGAACTCTCGGTGACGATCGAAGCGTTGACGCCCGCGTACGCGCCGCCCGAGGTGTTCCGGATGGAGCCGCCGACGCCGCTGGGTGACCAGTACGCGCTCGGGGCGTCGCTGTACGCGCTGCTGTCCGGGCGTCCGCCGCGGTGGCCGGAGACCGGGACGCCGAGCCTCGCCACGATGGTCATGATGCTGGACGAGCCGGTTCCGGACATCCCGGGCGTCCCGGCGTCGTTCTCGAACGTGTTGCGGCAGGCGATGGCGCCGTACGCCGAGGACCGGTACCCGTCGGCCGCGGAGCTGCGGGACGCGTTGGCCTCGATGGACCTCGACGCCGATACCGGGTCGCGCCACGCGTTCGGCGCGGTGCCGCCGGTGCCGTCGTCCGGTCCGCCGTCGTCGGGCGCGCCGTCCTCCGGAGCACCGTCCTCGGGGGCGCCGTCGTTCGGAGCGCCGTCGTCCGGTCCGCCCGCGTCGGGCGCGGCCGCCGCCGGTTCGGTGTACGGCGGCCGGACCGGTTCGCCGTCGGGACCGCCGTCCGGGCCCTCGTCAGGGCCGCCCTCCTCGGGCGGCGGGTACGGTGCCGCGTCCAGCGGTCCGGTGACCGGCGGGTGGCAGCAGGGCGGTCTACCGCCCGCGCCGCACAGCGGTCCGCCCGCCCCGTCCGCGCCGTACAACCAGCCGCGGGGCGGGGCCAACCCGACCTCGGTGTTCCCGAGTAGCACGTACGCGCCGGGCAAGCCGGAGGCCGGCGGGTACCAGCCGCCGTACGGTCCGCCGCCGGGCGGCTTCAACGCTCCGCCGCCGGGTGGGCCGCCGAGCTCACGCGGGACGAAGCGCGTGCTGGTGATCGTCGGCATCGTGGTGGCCGCGCTGATCGTCGCCAGCGGGATCGGGCTCGCCGTGACGGGCCTCCTGGGAGGCTCCGACGATCCGCCGCGGCCGCCGGCGACCACGGAGCCGGTCGAGGGTCCGCGGACGACCGGGCCGCCGCAACCGTCCCCCACGCGCAGCGGCGAGCTGCCCGGCTTCCCGCTTGACCAGATGCCGACGTCCACCGCCGGTGCGAACGCGTTCGACAGCGCGTGCGAGGTGGCGGTGCTGGCGGCGACCGGGTCCGGCATGCAGGCTCAGTGCCCGGCGAAACCGGAGTGCTGGCGCGACCAGTCCAATGGCTCGGTGCGGGCTCGTGGGTGCACGAACAACCACACCTGGGAGACGTACGTGATCGGGACGCTGTCCTCGAGCACGGGCGGCACCGACCCGAAGGCACTGCAGGCGGACCCGCACGTGCAGTTCCTGTGCTCGTCGACGGTGCTCACCGCGGTGTTGACCGCAACCGGCCAGGACGCCGGTGGGTGGCGGACGACCGCGTCCGCGTTCGGGGCCACAAAGTTCCGCTGCCTGGCCGGCAAGGGCACCGACGAACTACGCCGGGCCTACTTCGTGAGGTGACCGGCCTGCCACGTTCAAACAAACTGCGCGCTGCGGACGGCGTCCACAGCGCGCAGTTTGTTTGAAAAGCGCCGCCAGGCGCGTGCTTCTGTTCTGTTTGAACCTGGAGCCTGGTCAGGGCGGGGCTGGCAGTCGAGCGCGAGGCCGCCTCGTATAGGTCATACTCAAGGCCTCGCGCTCGCCTGCCAGCGTCGCCCTGACCAGGCCGTGCAGAACTAACGAGCGCGGCGGGATAGGCGCTCGGGGTCGAGGAGCACGACGCTCTTGCCCTCCAGGCGGAGCCAACCGCGGGACGTGAAGTCGGCCAGCGCCTTGTTCACGGTCTCCCGGGACGCGCCGACGAGCTGCGCGATCTCCTCCTGCGTCAGATCGTGGGTGAGGCGCAGCGCAGTGCCTTCCCGCGTCCCGAACCGCTTTGCGAGCTGCAGCAGGTTTTTCGCGACGCGGCCGGGCACGTCGGTGAAGATCAGGTCGGCGAGCGCGTCGTTGGTGCGACGGAGCCGACGGGCCAGCACCCGCAGCAGCTGCTCGGCGATCTCGGGCCGGTTGGTGATCCACGGCCGGAGCGACTGCTGCCGCATCCGGGCGACCTTGGCGTCGGTCACCGCGACCGCGCTCGCGGTTCGCGGACCGGGGTCGAACAGGGACAGCTCGCCGAACAGATCGGACGGCCCCATCACCGCGATCATGTTTTCTCGACCATCCGCAGCGCGGCGGCCCACCTTAACTTTCCCGGACATCACGATATAAAGCGAGTCACCGAGTTCTCCTTCGGAGAAAATCGTGTGACCCTTCGGGATGTCGAGGTACTCCAGGTGGGCCGCGAGAGCCTCAGCTGACTCCGGCTCGACCCCCTGAAACAGCCCTGAGCGGGCAAGTACCTCGTCCATGACCCCACCTCCAGCAGCGGCCGACTGTCGGTGAGTCTATGGGGCGCGTGGGACGGGGCGGGCAATGACCCGCTCCCGACGCCCCGAGTCGTCATTTCGCGTTCCGAACGCGACGGCCTTGATCGTTTCGGTTCTCGCGCGAGAGGCTACCTGGAAAAACGCGGCTGAATGCACAAATACCGAGGGTGTCCGGTGTCCGACTCGGGCGTGGAGGCGCACATCGTAGGGTGGCGGAACGGCAGTCGCGCCGTCACAGCAACGACGGGAGGCCGGGTGGAGGGTGCTGCCTCGGTCCCAGGATTCACCATCCTGTCTGTGCTGGGCAGCGGTGGTTTCTCCACGGTGTACCGGGCGCTCCAGGAGTCGATCGGCCGCGAGGTCGCTGTGAAGATCGACCATCGTGTGCTGCTCGACGAGGCCGACCGATCCCGGTTCCGCGCCGAGGTGCGGGCCGCGGGGCAGGTCTCCGGACATCCGAACGTGATCGACATCCACGACGCCGGGATCACCGCCGACGGTCGCGCCTACCTCGTCATGGAGCTGTGTCCGGCCGGCTCGCTCGCCGACTATCTCCGTCAGCACGGCTCGATGCCGCTGACCCAGGTGCTCGACGTCGGGGTGGCGATCGCGGACGCGCTCGCGGCCGCGCACCGGGTCGGGGTCGTTCACCGGGACGTGAAGCCCGCCAACGTGCTGTACGACCGGTACGGGCACCCCGAGCTGGCGGATTTCGGCCTCGCCGCGCGGTACGACCCCACCACCGAGTCCACGTCGACGCTGGAACTACTCACCCCGGCGTACGCGGCGCCGGAGATGTTCTGGTCGCGCCGTCCGACGCCCGCGGTCGACGTCTACGGCCTGTCCGCGACGCTCTACGCGCTCCTCACCGGCCGTCCGCCGCGGTGGCCCAGGGGCGGGGGCAACCTCACCGACGCTGAGATCGCAGGGCTGCACTCGGCGCCGGTTCCCGGAATCGCCGGCGTTCCGGACTCGGTCGTCGCGGTGCTGCGAGCCGGCATGGCGCGGGAGCCGGAGAACCGGCTGCCCACCGCTGGTGCGCTGCGGGACGCGCTGCGGGCACAGCGGGCGGCTCTCGGCACCGCCCCGGAGCGACTCGCGGACCCGGGGGCTCCCGGCGCCGACCACGACGTCGCCGATCAGCCCACCGCTCGCCTCCCACGGCTCCGCCCGAGTGTCGGAGGGGACACGTAGTCTTCTCCGCGTGAATGCTGCTGCCGTGGAGAGTCCGCTCGCGCTGAAGCGCCGGGCTCGCCGGATGCACCGGATCCTCACCGAGACCCACCCCGACGCGCATTGTGAACTCGACTTCACGACGCCGCTGGAGCTCGCGGTCGCGACGATCCTCTCCGCGCAGACGACCGACGTGCGGGTCAACCTCACGACTCCGACGCTGTTCGCGAAGTACCGCACGGCCGAGGACTACGCCGGTGCCGACCGGACCGAGATGGAGACGATCCTCAAGCCGACCGGGTTCTTCCGAGCGAAGACCAACTCGCTGATCGGGCTGGGTCAGGCGCTGGTCGAACGATTCGACGGCGAACTACCCCGGACGCTGGACGAGCTCGTCACGCTGCCGGGCATCGGGCGCAAGACCGCGAACGTCGTCCTGGGGAACGCGTTCGGCGTACCGGGCATCACCGTCGACACCCACTTCGGGCGGCTGGTGCGGCGGTTCCACTGGACCGCGGAGGAAGACCCGGTCAAGGTCGAGCACATCGTCGGCGACCTGTTCCCCCGCAAGGACTGGACGATGCTCTCCCACCGGCTGATCTTCCACGGCCGACGGGTCTGCCATGCCCGCAAGCCCGCCTGCGGTGCCTGCACGCTGGCGCCGCTGTGCCCGTCGTACGGCGCCGGCCCGACCGACCTGCCGACCGCGGTGAAGCTGCTCAAGGGGCCCAGGGTCGACGAACTCGCGTCGCTCGTCGGGGCATGAGCACGCGGTTTCGACTGGCCGCCGTCGCCGTCTCGCTGGCGCTGGTCGCCGGGTGCAACGGCGGGGACGCCGAGGAGCCCGCCACCGCCGCGTCGACCGGTGCCGCCTCGTTCCGCGGTAGCGGGTTCGCGGCCTGTCCCGCGCCGACCGGCTCGCCGCGCGCCGACAGCCCGCTCGCCGACGTCCCCGCGCTGCCCTGCATGGACGGAAGCGGCTCGACGGTGACGGTCGGCGCCCCGACCGGCCGACCGCTGGTACTCAACCTGTGGGGCTCCTGGTGCCCGCCGTGCGGCGAGGAACTGCCCGCCTTCGTCCGGCTGTCGCGCACCGCTGGTGACCGGCTGACGGTGGTCGGCGTCAACACGTCCGACGACGCGAAGCGCGCGGTCGCGGCGGCAGGCGATCTCGACGTCACGTTCGCCAACGTCTTCGACCGGGGCGAACGGGTACGGAAGGCGCTCAGCGTCAACGCGTTGCCGGCGACCGCGTTCGTCGCCGCGGACGGTCGAGTCGTCCACGTATACCGCGGTACACCGCTCACCGACACCACTCTCAGGGCGCTCGTCAGGCAACATCTCGGCGTCCAGGTGGAATGACGCCACCCGCCGCGGGGTTTCTCGTTCGTGGTGACACGTGGGCGACTGTGCGATCGTGAGCGCGGAGTGCACGCTGGTCTGGTGACGAAGCGAGAAACGAGGACGGCGTGAGCGGGGCCTTCCCGGACGTCGGACCTGACACGCCCGGCCACCCCGAACCCGGCGTGGACGCGCTGCCTACGTTCCTGCACCGATTGGTCGAAGCGCTGCCGCGCGTCCGTAGCGAGCAGATCTCCCGTTTCGTCCCGGCGCCGGACGGCAGCGGACGTCCGTCCGCGGTCCTGATCCTGTTCGGCGAGGGCGAGAACGGCCCGGACGTCCTGCTCCTGCAGCGGGCCGCCACCCTGCGCAAGCACGCCGGCCAGCCGGCCTTTCCCGGCGGCGCGACCGATCCGGAGGACGACGGACCGATCGGCACCGCGCTGCGGGAGGCGAACGAGGAGGTCGGGCTCGACCCGGACTCCGTGCGCGTGATCGGCGAGCTTCCCCCGGTGCTCATCCCGGTCTCGGGGTTTGTCGTCACCGGAGTGCTCGGATGGTGGGAGAACCCGCATCCGGTCGGACCCGCCGACCCGGCGGAGGTCGCGACCGTGGCCCGGGTACCGATCGCCGAGCTCGTCGACCCGGACAATCGCTTCCGGGTTCGTCACCCCAGCGGTGTGCTCGGCCCGGGATTCGGCGTCAGCGACATGTTCGTCTGGGGCTTCACCGCGGGCCTCATCTCGTTCGTCCTCGACCTCGGGGGCTGGTCCCGGCCGTGGAACCGCAGGAACATGCGCGATCTGCCCGCCGAGGATCTGGCGCTGGCGATGCGGACGCGGCCACCCGACGCGGTGCGCTGAGCGTCTGCGGTTGGGACCGGCCAGCTACGGTGGCCCTGTGTTCTCGTCGCGACGCCGCGGGGCGGCTGGCCCCCTCGTGGCCGTCGTCGTCCCCGTGCTGCTCGTCGGGGCGTGCTCCGGCGGCGGACCGGCTGGTGACGCGAGCGAATCACCGACGACGATGGCGAGCGCGACGGTCGGCTCCGACGGCATGCAGACGGTCACCGTCACCGGCGACGACCAGCTCCGTTACGAACCGTCAGTTATCAAGGCGAAGCCCGGCAAGTTGCGCATCACACTGCGAACACTTGGCGGAACACCTCATGATCTGGAGGTCCGCCCGGTCAAGATCAATACCGGCCTGGTCTCCAAGGATCAGGAACGGTCGATCGAGGTCACGCTCAGTCGCGGACGCTATGACTTCGTCTGTACGTTCCACCTCACGTCGAACATGGTCGGTGTGATCGACGTCAGTTGAGATAGCACACCGCGATGCGCCTGACCGGAAGGACCCCGAGTGGACGGAAGCCTCCTCGACCTCGCTCTTGTCGTCGGAATCATCGGGTTCGCAGTGAGCGGATACCGCCAGGGTTTCGTCGTCGGGGCGCTGTCGTTCGTCGGTTTCTTCGGAGGCGCGCTGTTCGGCGTCCAGTTAGCTCCGGTCATCGCGTTCCAGTTCGAGAGCCAGACCAGCCGAGTGGCGACCGCCCTCGTGATCGCGTTCGGCTGTGCGCTGATCGGACAGGTGCTCGCGGTCGCGATCGGGAGCCGGGTGCGGGCCAGCATGCGGTCGTCCGGCCTGCGGGTCGTGGACGGCTTCGGTGGGTCAGTCGTCTCGGTCATCGCGCTGCTGCTGGTCTCCTGGATGGTCGCGACGCCCCTGGCGTCGTCCTCGTCCCCCTGGCTGGCCGGACAGGTCCGGCGTTCAGTGGTGATCCACGCGGTCAACAACGCGGTTCCGGACGCCGTGCGCCAGCTGTACGAGCGCTTCGGGGAGGTCGTAGAGCAGGGCGATTTCCCGCAGGTGCTGGGCCCGCTGACGCCGACCGAAGTGCGCGAGGTCGCTCCTCCGGACGGCGAGCTGGCGTCGTCCCCGGTGGTCACCAACGCGCAGGCATCGGTCGTCAAGGTGATCGGCCAGGCGCCGTCGTGTGACCGGCGCCTGGAAGGAACCGGCTTCGTCTACGCCGAGAATCGCGTGATGACCAACGCCCACGTGGTCGCCGGCACCGACGAGGTGGAGATCGAGGCACTCGGGCAGGAGTACGAGGCGAAGGTGGTCTGGTACGACCCGGACGTCGACGTCGCCGTGCTGGAGGTCAAGAACCTCAAGGCGCCGGTGCTGAAGTTCAACCAGCGGGTGGCCAGCAACGCGGACGCGATCGTCGTCGGTTACCCGGAGGACGGTCCGTACACCGCGACCCCGGCCCGGGTCCGCGACGAGCAAGTGATCAAGGGCGACAACATCTACAAGTCCCGTGAGGTCCGGCGTGAGGTGCTCATGCTGCGCGCGGAGGTGCGGAGCGGCAACTCGGGCGGTCCGCTGCTCGCCACCGACGGCACGGTCTACGGCGTCGTCTTCGCGGCTGCGGTCGACAAGCCCGAGACCGGGTTCGCGCTGACCGTCGATCAGGTGACGGAAGCGGCAGTGGGCGGTCAGCGGGCCACCGAGGAGGTCAGCACCCAGGAGTGCGACTGAGTGGATGGTCGCGACCTGGAAGGTCTGCTGGAGGCGGCGTCGGACGCTTCAGCAGCCGGTGCCTCGGCGGCCGGCGCTCCGGCGTTGGGCGCTTCGAGGGCTGGCGCGGAGGCGTTGGGGGCCGCCTTGGCTGCACTGCGGGACGCCGACCTGGTCGTTCCGGTGCCGCCGCCCGCCGCGGCCGGCCGAGCGCCGCTGTCCTGGGCCACGGTGACCGTCGACGGCCGCACGTGGCTTCCGGCCTTCACGTCGGAGGACGCGTTCGCGCGGTCAGGCGCGGGGGAGCAGACCCGGACCATCGCGTTCCTGCATCTCGCCGCGTTCTGGCCGGATCCGCGCTGGCACCTGGCGGTGAACCCCGGCTTGCCGTCCCGGCTGCTGCTGGAAGCCGGAACCGTCGCCCGGCTGGCACGCGACGAGCCGGACGTCGGCGTGGAGCAACCGGTGCTGCAGAAGGTGCTCACGTTCGACCAGGTGACCGCGTACCTCGGCGGTGAGCGCCTCGGAATCAGCGGGTTCGCGCACCGGCTAGCCGACGCCGTGCTGCCCGACGATCCGGCGGCGCTCCTGACGGCGCTCGGACTGGGAACCGAGCTGTGCGACGCCGACGGGGCGATCTACCTGCTGCGCTGGGGGATGGTCGGCGCGACCCTCTACCGCGTGCCGTACGGCGGTGCGGACGAGGACGGTGCGGCGGCGATGTCGGGGTGGGTGGTGGAGCCGCCACCGTTCCGCGGTACCGGGTTCGTCGCCGGACCCGACCTGGTGATCCGCGAGTACAAGGTGGACGGCGTCCTGCCGCCGCACGGGAGCGAGATCTACCATTTGCCGCCGGGCGGCCCGGAACGGCGGATCGCGGTGTTCGACGCCGACCAGCGTCGCTGGCTGATGGTGCGGGCCGTCTGATGCGGGCGGGATACCTGGCCCGATGGCAGGGCAGCGAGTACGAGGCGTTCCCGGCGCCGACGCCGGAGGGCCTGTGGATCCGGCTCTACACCGACCGGCCGGAGCCCGGCTTCGACCGCGTCCGGGAGGGGCGCTACCGTCGCGTGGTGTTGCCGTCGGCGTTGGAGCAGCTGGCTTACGTTCGGCCGGTCGCGATGTGGCGGGACCAGCCGTTCCTGCTCCGGTCGCGGGAAGGCGGCCGAGCGCACCTGGAGTACACCGGTGGCAACGCCGCGGTGGCGGCCCGGCTGGGCTGTACGCGGGTCGAGCGCGGCGTGTACGAGATCCGGGTGCCCAGCGACGAGCTGACCGGCATCCGAACCGAGACCGTGCTGATCATCGACGCAGGGCCGGACCGAAGTAGCGACTCTCGATCGGAGTGACCGAAAGGCGCCCCCACCGGACGCCACGCCGGTCGGCCACCGTGAGCACGTCCGCGGGCAAGTGGGTCAGCCGCTGGTCGGCGCCGGGCGCGCGGAGGGCCGAGGCCAGGACGTCGACCTCGGCCGCCACCAGCGGCTGCAGCACGACCAGGTCGGCGCGCTCCAGCAGCTCCGCCTCCCGGTGGGTGAGCAGCTCCCGGATCGTGACGACGGTCGTCCAGCGGCCGGCCGGTAGTTCCGGCGGTGTGCCGTACGGCGGAGCGTCGTCGAAGTGCAAGAGTGGGCGGGTGCGCCGGCCGGTCGTGAATGGCTCGGCGTCGAACGGGCGGACCGCGACGGGGTCCGGCGTCGCTGCGCTGACGAGCGGCGTCCACACCTGTGGACGTGCGGTGCCGACGGTGAGCTGGGCGCCGCACGCGAGGGCGCGATAGCCGATCAGCTGGGCGCACCGCGGTGAGCCCACCAGGACGACCCGCGTGAGACTCGGCCGGAACAGCCGAACGCTGAGCGGAGCGCCCTGCGGATCGACGCCGAGCACGGTCCCGTCGCCGCCGATCGCGAGTGCGGTCGCCGGGTCGGCCGCGAAGTGGTGGGACGGGAGGTGGCCGGGCTCAACGTTTTGTGGGTGAGAATCGGCTAGTGGCGGGTGTCGGCGGCTCATCGGAGGAACCCTCCTAGCGGCAACGTCGCGGCGACGCCGTGGGCCTGCTCGCCGTCCAGCCGACGGAGCCGCAGACCGGTAGCGGCGGCACACGCGCGCACCTCGTGGACGGCCCGGTCGACGTCGTGGCGGGTGGCCGAGGTCAGCCGGAGCGCGGCCTGCACATCGACGCCCTGGTCGGCCCGACGGATGCCGAGCGCGAGCACGGTCGGCACCCCGGCGGCGTCCGCCAGGCGTTCGAAGGCGGCCGATCCGATGGACGGGTCCGGCCAGTTGACCACCGCCAGCGTGGTCTGGGCGCAGGTCGGAGTGCGCCAGTGCGCCCATTCCTCGGCCATCGCGCCGCTCGGTGGGGCACCGTTCGTCGGGTCCGGGCGGTCGGCACCGAGTTCGTCGAGCGTGTCTGCCAGCTCGTCGCGGTCGAGCACCCGCGTGGTGAAACCGGCCTTCTCCAGGCGCCGACGTGTGCGGCGGATCGCGCTGGTCAGCACGGTGCCGAGCTCCTGGCCGCCGGTGCCGGCGCCGTCGGCGGTGCGCGTGGCCTGGAGCGCGATCCAGCCGTGTCGGCGGGCGGGTGGCGGCGTGGGGTGCAGGCTCCGGTAGGACTGCTCGACGTCCGTTCCCAGCGTCGTGTCCACGGGGGCCGGCACGACCTCGATGAGCGCCTGCGCGGTGATCGGCGACTCGCCTGCCTCGGCCATCGGCAGCAGGGCGAGTGGTGAGGGGAGCGTGACGCTTCCGTCGACGGTGGATTCGACCTCGAGGACGGCGGTGAGGCCGGCCTCGTGCGTGACGACGCCGATCGCGATGCTGGTGTCGAGGTCGAGCTCCCCGATGCGGGCGCCGGGGGAGACCGCAGCGAGGATCCCCGGCTCAGCCCCGGATCCGGCGCCCGTCGCCGTTCCGGCCGTCCGTCCGTTCGCGAGGTCGAGTGAGCGGCCGTGGGCGGGGTCGGGCGTCGCCGGCCAGCGGCGGCGTCGGTAGGAGTAGCGGCCGGCCAGCCCGATCCACTCGTAAGCCCAGCGGCCGTCCACCCGGACCGCGGTCACGGCGAGCACGGCCGTGGCGAGCAGGCCCGCCCCGAGGAGAACGAGCGGGTCGCGGCCGATCGCGGCGATCAGCCCTGCGGCGACGCCCTGCCAGCAGGCGATCTGGCCGATGTGGACGGGGCCGACGTGACCGGGCCGGTTTTGGGTGGGGCGGTTTTGGCCGGTCACGCGGCGGGGCGTCGGGGGTGGGGGCGGCGGGTCGACCGGTGTTGCGGCGGCTGTGGCGCGGGGAGCGGCGGTGGAACGCGCTACGGCTCGTGCCGTGGCCTGCGGGATTGCGGGGGCGAGGGCAGCGCCGACCCGTGCTCGGGCCACACCAGCGCGCGCCGACGGCCGCGCCACCGCCGACGACTGCGCCGCAGCATGTGGGTGCGGCATGGCAGGTGGCCGCGCCGCAGCAGCGGGGTGCGCCACGGCGGGTGGTTGTGCCACCGCAGCGGGGTTCGCGATCGCCGGTGGCCGCGCCACCGCCGGGGGTTGCGCCGCGACGGGCGGGTGCGGCGCGGCAGGTGGTTGTGCCACCGCAGGGGGGTTGGTGATCGCCGGTGGCCGGGCCACCGCTGGTGGTTGCGCCGCGACGGGAGGGCGCGCCGCGGCAGGGGGGTTTGCCACCGCTGGTGGCCGCGCGGCCGCTGGTGGCGGGCCTATTGCAGGGGGAGGCGCCACCGCGGGGGGTCGCACCGCCGCAGGGGGCGCGACGGCTGCGTGAGCGCCGGGGGTGGGAGCGATCGGCGCCATGCCCGGTGCAGCGGAGGCGCGCGGAGGCGCTATCCGCGGAGGCGCTATCCGCGGAGGCGCCGTCCGCGGAGGCCCTGCCTGGGCTGGCGCCGCCGACGGGAGCCCTGCCTGTGGGGGGCCCGGCTGCGAGGGTGCGGCCTGGGGTGGCGCCGCGTGAGCGGGCGGTGCGGTGGGCGGGGGCGCGGGCCACGCCACCCGGCTCGGCGGCTGCGCCTGGGGCTGCGGCCGGCCCAGCACCGGCGCCGGTGGTGGCGTCTGCGGCTGGGGCGGAGGCTCCCAGGTCGCCGGGACCGTGCCGATGCGGAGCGCGCCCCCGGGGTGCGGTGGCATCGGCGCCGGCGGCGCGGGCTCGGCGTGGCGTCCGGCGCCGTGGTCGGGCACGGGCGGTGGCTCATCGGCGGCCGGCTCGGCGGCATGGTGCCGCCCGGAACGCGGCTGCCCTTCGGGATCAACGGTCATGACGCCCTCCTCACCTACGCCTGGCCCTGAGCACGACCCCGCCGACGGCCGCTCCGAGGAGCAGGACTGCCAGCCACCCCACCCCGCCGACGATCACCACCGTCGGCACCTTTGACGTGTCCCGCGCGGCGGCGCTCGGCGTCGGTTCCGGTGGCTCGGTGGACGCTCCGATCGACACGTACGGCACCGGCTCGGTGAGCGCCGCGACCGGATTCACGACTCCGTAGCCGTACTCGCTGTCGTCGCCGCCTACCCCGCGGTCGTCGGCGGTGACCCGGATCCGGCGGTAGGTGTGCGCGATCTCGTCGTCCGGATACCGGGCTTTGATCAACGCCATCACGCCGGCAGCGATCGCCGCGGAGTTGCTCGTCCCGGTGTTGGTCCAGTACCCGCCTTCCCGGGCGGTCGGGATGTCGCCACCGGGCGCGGCCACGCCGATCGGCTTCCACATCGGCTGGAGGCCCTCCACGAAGCCGCCGTCGGAGCCGATCGCGGTCACCGGGATCACGCCACGGACGAACTGCATCCCGCTGGGACCGTCGTTCCCGGTGGCGCCCAGCACCGGGACGCCCATGTTCCAGGCCTTCTTCACCGCTCTGTCGATCAGCGTCTCGGTGGGCGTCTGGAGTGAGACCGAGATGACGTCCGCTCCGAGGCTCAGCGCCCATTCGATCCCGGACGCGACTTCCCGTCCGGTGGACAGTCCTTCCGGTCGCGTGACCTTGACCGGCAGGATCTTCGCCTCGGGCGCGATGCCGAGGACGCCGCTGCGGCGACCGGGGCCGTGACCGTGCCCGGCGATCAGACCGGCCATCGCGGTGCCGTGATAGGCCGTGTACCCGTCGCGTCCGCGGGCCGGTGGTTCACCGGTGAAGATGTCGACGCCGGGCAACACGTTCCCGACGATGTCCGGGTGCGTCGGGTCGACCCCGGAGTCGACGACGGCCACCACCACGCCTTTGCCCTTCGTGATGCGGTGGGCCTCGGTGATCCGCAGATCCTCGAGGTACCACGCGTCGTCGCGCACCGAGTCGGCGTGGGCGGGTGACGCCGTGCCGACCGCGACGAACGACGCCACCGCGAGCACCACGATCGCGGTCACCACACGTCCGGAGCGGCTCAGGTCCATGCCGACCTCGGCGGGTCCGAGCGAGGACCGGTCGTCGCGCGTCCCAGCGCCGGGCCGGGCTGGACCGCAGTCTGCGCCTCGGGTCGTTCGATCACGGCCGGAGCCGATTCGGTGGGCGCGAACGCCTCGTCGGGCGGCGGCCCGGCGTGCCGCTGCGACTCGACAGCCGGACGAGTGTCGGGGGTGGAAACGCCCTGACGCCCCGTCCGTCCGGTGAGTTCGGGGCGCGCCGTCCGTCCGCGGTCCGACGTGTCGGTGGCCGCGGTGCGCTCCGGGCCGCGCCGGCCACCGAGCGACGGTTTGGTCTGCGGCTCGGCGTCGACCGGTGACGTCGTCGTTTGAGCGCGACGGAACTCCGGCGGCTCAGCGCTCACCGGGGTTCGGCGTGTCGGCGGAGGGCCCGAGCGCCCGGCCAGTTGCGGCGGCGCGGGGCTGACGGGACGGCTCGGCGCGGGCACCGGCCGACCGGCACGGCCCGTCCGGCCGTCGAGCCCTGACCGGGCGCCGTGTGCGGGCACCGCTGGAGGAGCAGTCGGCGCCTTGCGCCCGGTGTTCGGCGTGCCGGTCCGGCCGGGAAGCGCCGGTGTGCCCGGACCGAGACCCCGCCGGGTCGGACCCGGTTGCCGCGCGGCGGGCACTCCCGGGACACCCGGCGCGCCACCGCGACGTCCGGCGAGCGTCGGCAGGGTCGGGCGCGTGGGTGCGGTCCGCGTCGACGGGGGTGGCGGGAGCAGCGGCCGGGGCACCGCCGAGGGCCGCGCACCCACGGCCGGTGCGGCGGGCGGCCGGACGCCGGGTGCCGCCGGTGGCACGCCCGGAACCGCCGGGGCGACCGGCGCCGGGGGTGCCGGCGGAGCCACGCCGGGCGGCGTCGGCGGGAGAGCAGGCGGCCGGACGCCCGGTTGCACCGGAAGCACGGCACCGGGCAGCGTCGGGACAGCGGGAGGGGCACCACCGAACTGGGGCTGCACCACCCGGAACGTCGTCGGGCCCTGGAACTTGCCGGGCAGGCTGATGCCGGTCGCCGCCGCGTTGGAGAAGTGATCGGCGAGGTTCTTCACCAGCGGTAACGCAAGCGCGGTGTACTTCTGGTCGATCTCGTCCTGCGGCACGGAGTCGCGCGCCCACCGGTACAGCACACCGCGGTCACGAATGACGTCGTGCTTGCTCAGGAACCCGATCAGGTCGTCGGCGTCCTGGGCGAGCGTGATGCGTTCGGCGTCCTTGTCGCGCTTGAACTTTTCGTTGGCCGACTCGGTCAGCCAGTCGTTGTAGATGCGTTCGACCTTCGGCTGCGTGGTCCGGATGTCGGTGGCCAGCCGGTCGATCGTCGCGGCGTTGGTGGTCGCGGCCTCGATCCACTGGTCGAGCGAGTAGAGCGCTGCGCCGACCCGCTCCATGAACGCACGGGAGGCCTCGCCGGTCCACCGGGGCTCGAGCAGGTTGCCGTTCCGGCCGAGGTTGCTCCTGGCGGTGGTGAGCTGGGCGGAGAGCTTCCGCCAGTTCTGCGCGAGGTCACCGATCCGGACCGGATCGAGGCCCTGGATCATCGGCCAGAGCACCCGGATGTGCGCGACCTTCACGGTGTCGGTGAAGTCCGACGTGCGCAGGGTGTGCGTCCTGCCCTCCGGGACGTACGAGTTGTGCTCCGCGACCCGCACGCTCCCCGGATTCCAGGCGTAGCCGTAGTACGTGTCCCCCATGGTGAAACCCCTCCGCGTACGGGCCGGTCAGAGCTGGAAGGGCCGCGGCTTGTACTCGTCGGACTTCGCGTCCGGCACGTCCGGCCCACCGCCCGGCAGGGTCGGTCGCTCGCCGCGCTCCGGTGCGCCCGAGTGGTGACCGTCGGGATCCTCTGGTGCTTTCTCGTCCTTGCGCGACTCGTCCGTCGACGTCTCCTGCGTCTGCGGCGTGGGATCGCCGGGGCGGGGGACGAACGCGTCGGCGACGTTGTCGATCGTGGTGCTGCTCAGCGCGTCACCGTCGCCGTACTGGGTCGCGATGCCCTCGGCGGCGAAGCCGAGCGCGCTCAGCCCCAGGACGACGTCGCCGGCCAGCTGACCAGCCGCCTGCGAGTAGCCGGCCATCAGGTTGCCGAAGTACACGGCCTCGCTCAGCGGCGCGACCGGGTAGGTCCCGCTCCCCGTTCCGGTGCCGGTGAACCCGAGTACGGCCTGCGACATTTGTGTGCCGATGTTCGCGAACCCGTTGAGGTCCTGGTGCCCGGCGTCCTTGACCTTGGCGCCGAAGTCCCGCAGTGCCTGCAAGCTGGCGCGCATCTCGTCGTCGCGATCAGCCATCGCGCTCCCCGTTCGTACGGTTGCTGAGCGTGCGGTTTAACCACGGTTGTTCGCCGCCGGAGGTTCACGGCCTTCATTCGGACGGGTCGAGCCAGGCGAGCTGGACCAGACGGGCGCCCTCCTTCCGGGTCACCAGCCAGCCCCGGCCGGGTGGCAACGCCTGCGGCCGGACGTTGCCGAGGAGAACGCCCTCGTCCCGGTCGCCGGACATCACCAGGCCGGGGGAGCCGAGTTCGCGCAGCCGCATCACGAACGACTCGTAGAGCGCCCTGCTCGCCCCGCCGCTGCGTCGCGCCACGATCAGGTGCAACCCGATGTCGCGGGCTTGCGCCAGCACGTCGAGCAGTGGGCCGAGCGGGTTGGTCGATCCGGAGGACACCAGGTCGTAGTCGTCGACCAGCACGTACAGGTCGGGGCCACGCCACCAACTGCGGTCTCGGAGCTGCTCGGGCGTGACGTCCGGTCCTGGGAGCCGGTTGCGCATCACGGTCGCGACCTCGTTGACGATCGTCTCGGTGACCGGCGCCGATGTGCCGTACCCGATCAGGTGCTCGGCCGAGACCACGCCGAGCAACGTGCGGCGGTAGTCGATCACGACGAGCCGGGCCTGGTCGGGTGCCGAGGCGTCGGTGATCCGCCGAGCGAGCTGCCGGAGGAACCCGGTCTTGCCCGACTCGGAGTCGCCGAACAGCAGGAAGTGGGGGTCGGCGGCGAAGTCCAGGTACACCGGCCCGAGATCGGACTCCGCCAGCCCGATCGGCACGGCGGTTCGCGGCGTGGCGTCCGCCGGGGTAAGGCTCGCGTAGGGCACCACCGGCGGCAGCAGCCGCACCGGAGGTGCGGCCGGACCGGCCCAGGCGTTCGACAGGTCCTGCACCAGCTTGGCCACGCCGTCGGCGAGGTCGGCGGTCTCCGCCCGGCTGTCCGCGCGCGGCAGGACACCCAGGAAGTGGAACTTGTCCGCGGTGATACCCCGTCCCGGCGTGCTCTCCGGGACGTTCAACGCGGTTCGCCGATCCAGATAGGAGTCCGACGGCTCACCGAGGCGCAGCTCCAGCCGAGTGCCGAGGACGTCCCGCAGCGCCGGCCGCAGGTCGAGCCACCGGGTGGCCGAAACCAGCACGTGGATGCCGTAGGAGAGCCCGCGGTTGGCCAGGTCGGTGATCGACGCTTCCAACTCGTCGAACTCGTTGCGCAGCGTCAGCCAGTTGTCGACGACGAGGAAGACGTCGCCGAACGGGTCGTCGGCGAAGTCACCCTGCTGCCGACGCCGCCGGTACGTCACCATGCCGTCCACGCCTTCGCGAGCGAACCGCCGTTCGCGGTCGAGCAGCAGCGTCGTCAGCTCGGCGACGGTCCGGCGGACCTCACCCGCTTCCAGCCGGCTGGCGACGCCGCCGACGTGCGGCAGATCGCGCAGGGCTGCGAGCGAGCCGCCGCCGAAGTCGAGACAGTAGAACTGGGCCTCGGCCGGCGTATGGCAGAGCGCGAGCGCGGTGATCGTCGATCGCAGCAGCGTGCTCTTCCCGCTCTGTGGGCCACCGACGACGACCGCATGGCCGAGACCGCCGGACAGGTCCAGCGTGAGCAGGTCGCGCCGCTGCTCGAGTGGCCGGTCGACGAGGCCGACGACGGCCCGGAGCGCACCGCGCAACGCCGGGTCGGCGACGGTCAGCCCGCGACCCGGCTCCACCGCCAGCGGCGGCAGCAGCTGGTCGAGCGTGGACGGCTCCTTCAGCGGCGGCAACCAGACCTGGTGCGACGGGACACCACGTCCCTGCAGCCGTTCCACCAGGATGTCGAGCAGGCTCTCGCCGATCGCCTCGTCCGGCTCCGGCTGCTCGGCCATCGCGGTCTCGTCCTCGGTCTCCTGCCGGGGCGCCTGGTACGCCGAGGTGAACGTCCGGACCGCCGCGCCCTCACCGCCCGGCCCGGTGCTGCGCCGCCCGCCCTCGTAGTAGACGCCCGAGACGTAGGCCGCGCGGAACCGCGTCATCTCCTCGGTGCCGGACTTCAAATAGCCGTGCCCGGGCGCGCGCGGTAGCTCGTACGCGTCCGGCACGCCGAGGACGACCCGGCTCTCCATCGAGGAGAACGTCCGCAGCCCGACCCGGTAGGAGAGATGCCCGTCCAGGCCGCGGAGGCGGCCCTCCTCCAGCTTCTGCGACGCGAGCAGCAGGTGGACGCCGAGCGAGCGGCCCAAGCGGCCGATCTGCACGAACATGTCGAGGAAGTCGGGCTTGGCGCTGAGTAGCTCGCTGAACTCGTCACAGATGATGAGCAGGCTCGGCAGCGGC
The DNA here is from genome assembly GCF_900143005.1 of Cryptosporangium aurantiacum. Classification (NCBI taxonomy): domain Bacteria; kingdom Bacillati; phylum Actinomycetota; class Actinomycetes; order Cryptosporangiales; family Cryptosporangiaceae; genus Cryptosporangium; species Cryptosporangium aurantiacum. The sequence goes on along the minus strand of NZ_FRCS01000002.1, from coordinate 701,322 downwards.
TCGAGCGGCGCACCGGCGGCTCGCGCCTTCTCGTAGTCACGGAGCGACTCGTACTTACCGGCGCTGCGCAGCAGCTCCTGCCGCCGCCGCAGCTCGCCCGCGATCGCGTCGGACATCCGGTCGACCAGCGGCAGTTCGTCCTCGAGGTTCGTGATCACCGCGCTGGTGTGCGGTATCCGGTCGAGCTTGGTGAACGTCGCGCCACCCTTGAAGTCCACGAGCACGAAGTTCAAGAACTCGGACGAGTGCCGGGTGGCCAGCGCGAGGACGAGCGTCCGGAGCAACTCGCTCTTGCCCGAGCCGGTGGCGCCGATCAGCAGGCCGTGCGGCCCCATGCCATCCAGCGCCGACTCCTTGAGGTCGAGTTCGACCGGAGCGCCGCCGGGCTCGATGCCGATCGGTACCCGGAGCTGCTCCCGGTTCGGGCGGGGACGCCACGCGGTGGTCGGGTCGAAGAGCCGCGGGTCGTCCAGACCGAGCAGTTCGGTCAGCTCGAGGTCGGTGGTCAGCGGACGTTCACCCCGGACGGCTGGTGACAGTCGGAGCGGTGCCAGCTGGCGGGCCAGCGCCTCGGCTTGCGCCATGCCCATCCGATCGATCACGCCGACCTCCGCGTCACCCTCCATCGTGGTGCTGCGTAACCGCCCGGCGCGGTCGACGTCGAGAACCAGCGTGGCCGGGTCGAGCAGGCGGGGCGGGGAACCGGCCAGGTCGATCAGCGTGACGCCCTCGACGCCGTTGTCGGTCACCAGGTGGTCGGAGCCCGCCGGGTCGGCGCCGTCGAGAACCACCACGAGGTGCGGAGCGACTTCCTGCCCGGTGCCGGTCGGGTTGAACCGCGGACGCCCGGCCAGGACGTCGTCGAGCATCGCCTCGGCGCCCAGGACGGTCGGGGCGACCAGCCGCACCGGCCCCAGCGCGTCGGTGCGCGCCGGGTGCTGGGCATGGGGTAGCCACTTCACCCACTCCCACTCGGCGAGCCGGTCCGGTGCGGCGCAAATGACCACACGGACGTCGTCCGGAGCATGGAAGGTAGTGACCTGGGCCAGCAACGCACGGGTCACCGCTCGGACGCCGTCGGCGTCGCCACGCAGGAAAATACGGGCGAAGCCGTTCAACGCGAGCGCGACCGGCATGTCAGCAACCACTGCGTACGTGGTCACGAACCGGCGGAGGGCCTGGGCGCAGAGCGGCTCCAGGTCGTCCATCGCCTGGATCGGCGGGGTGATCATCGGTGTGGCCAGGTCTTGCGGGCCCAGCCCGATGCGGACCACGCCGAAGTCTTCGTCCTTCGGACGCCGCTCCCAGAGCCGGTAGCTCTGCGCGGCGGTCCAGAGCGTGCCCGGCTCGGGATGCCGGTAGAACATCGCTTCCTGCTGGGTGCGGACCGCCTTGCGGGTTCGGCGGCGGAGCTGCGCGAGGTGGCGCATGTACTCCCGACGTTGTGCGGCCATCTCCTGCTTGCTCGGCTGCCCGGAGTACGAGCCCAACTGGGTGCTGAGCATGCCGATCGCGGACAGCCCGAACAGGCCGCCGGTGACCCACCGCAGGGTGCTGCCCGCGCCGCCGGTTCCCGCGAACATCAGCGCCATCGCGGCGGAACCGGCCAGCATCGGCAGCATCGTCATGGCCTGACCCCACGCCCGGCCGGTCGGCGCCGGGATGGCGGGCGGCGTCTCGAGGACGATCTCGCCCTCCGGGAAACCCGGAGCCGGGCGCCGCGGTGGTCGTTTGACGATGACCGTGCCCAACGATCCTCCCCCGAGTGACTGTGGTGTCACCTATCGTAGGGAACCTGCGGCTACAGCCGTCTCGTTCAGAAACACGGTTGTGGAAAAAGGAGCGGGCCGTGTCGACGACCAGCCCAGACGGGCTCGCCCGGGTCACCCTCGCCGCACCTCGCCGCCGGGTCGACCTGGCGCTGCCCGAGGCACCACCGCTCGCCGAGCTGCTGCCGGTGCTCCTGCGCCACGCCGGAGAGGGGCTCGCCGACGACGGGCAGGTTCACGGTGGATGGTCGCTGCGACGCGCCGACGGCGAGCCGCTCGACCCGGAGAAGCCGCTCGCGGCCCAGGAGATCCGGGACGGCGAGGTGCTGCACCTGGTGCCCCGGCGCACGGAGTGGCCGGAGCTCGACTACGACGACCTCGCCGACGCGGTCGCCGCCGGTGCGCGGCGGCAGGGCCGGGCCTGGTCGCCGGCCGTCACCCGGGTGACCGGCCTCGCGGTCGCGGTCACGTTGCTGCTGGCGGGGCTCGCCGCGGTCCTCTACTCCGGACTGACGACGGGCGCGGTCGGGGTGGTGCTGCTGGCGCTGTCGGTGCTACTCGCGGTGCTCGGTGGGGTGGTCTCCCGCGTGCTGTCGGACTCGGTGGCCGGCGCGGTCGTGGCCGGTGCCGGGCTGCCATACGCGTTCGTCGGTGCGGCGGTGGGGCTGGCCGAATCCACCCGGATGGGGGCGTTCGGGGCCGGGCAGGTGCTCATCGGGTCGGTCGCGCTGATCGTGGTCGCGGTGGTCGGCTACGTCGCGGTGGGGGACATGGGTTCCGTCTTCGTCGGTGGGATCGTCGCCGGGCTGTTCGGCGTCCTCGGCGGTCTGCTGCCGTCCGTCGGTGCCGGCGCGGCCGGGGCGACCGCCGTGGCGGTCGGGCTAGCGTTGCTGGTGGCGCCGGCGTTGCCGCTGGTCGCGATGCGGCTCGGGCGGGTGCCGCTGCCGACGCTGCCACGATCGACGGACGAGCTGATGGCGGACGCGCCACCGATGCCTGCGCGCCGCGTGGTGTACGCGGCGGTCGCCCGGTCGGACGACGTCCTCACCGGTGCGCTGTTCGGCGTCTCGCTGACGATCGGCGTCGGGTCGGTGCTGCTGGCCCGCACGTCCGACGCGACGGCAGCGGCGCTCGTCGCGGTGGTCGCGTCGGCGTTGATGCTGCGCGCACGGCTGCTGGCGACGATTCGGCAGCGGGTGCCGATGCTGGTCGCGGGGCTGGTGGGGCTGGGTGCCGTAGCGGTCGGGCTCGGCGACGCGGTGGGGCCGTCGTTGGTACTGCTCGGGGCGGGGTTCGCGCTGGCGGCCGGGTTGGCGTACAGCAGGCGGCCGCCGTCGCCGTATCTGGGGCGGTTGGCGGAGTTGTTGGATGTGGGGTTGGTGTTGGCGGTGGTGCCGTTGGTGTGCGGGGTGCTTGGGCTTTTTGGGTATGTGCGGGCGCTAGGCGCTTGAACCGGGCCCCCGAGTACTCCCCGGATCAATCGGCCGCCCCGCATAGTCCGTGTAATGAATCTCGCCATCCTCCCTGATCGACGGCAGGACGGACCGATCGCCTCGCGCGAGGCGGACCAGAGCCCAGTCTCCGCCTTCCGCTAGGAGGTAGATGTTGCTGAAGTCCGCGAGCCACACTCGGCCGTCTGCCGACATGACGAGTTCGGTGTCGTAGTGCGCCGCGACCCATCCGATCGGCGTGACGATCTGATCGAGGAGTTCTTCCAGGTAGGCGAACAGGTCGAAGACGGGGCTGTGATCCTGAGGTTGGATCGACCACACGTCTTCGGGGGTCCGCTCGATCGTCAAGCCACCGAACTCGGACAGGAAACTGCGGGCCGAGTCTGCGACTTCTACGGGTGGCGGATCATCAGCGGTCAGTGCGCGAAGGCGCTCCGCGTAGCGGTCGAGGTCGGCGGCGGGGACGGTGCGGCCGGGATACCAGCCCGCCTTCCGCAACTCCGCCTCCACATCCTCCGGAAACCGCCCCAGCGGCGCCCGCCGACTCCGCGCGATGATCTCGTCCACCGGCAACGGCGGCCAGCTCGTGAGCTCCCCGCTCACGCCGTCCACCACCACCCGCGCATCCCCGATGCGGTCCGGCAGCACCCCGGCGTCCCCGGGCGGCGTGACCGTCCAGGCCACCCACCCCCCGTCGAACTCCCGCAACCCGACCTCGTCCGCAGGCACCCCGAGCCGCCGGGACGCCCGCTCCGCTGCTTCCTCACGGCTGACTATGGCGCGCTCCCACCCTCGCTACCGCTCCTGACGTCCTCAGTCTCCCGTGGCCCACCCCCGCAGGCATCCCGATTGCCCCGATAACGCGGCCACCCCTCTCTATCGTGAGAACACCGGGCCGAGCCGCGACCGACCAGAGCGGATAGGGCGATGGCTTCCAGGAAAGACCAGCTGCAGTCGTACCAGTTCCTCGTCCAACGGTTCGTCTCTGCGCTGATCATGCGCGAGACCGACCCGGCTCAGGTGCCGTTCCGCCGTCTCGCAGGCGCGGCGTTCGCGAGCGTCATGGTCGCGGTTCTCGCGCTCGCCGGCGTCGGCATCTACGGCCTGCTCCGCCCGGGCGGCGACAAGTCCTGGCAGAGCGGCCGCGCGATCGTCGTCGAGAAGGAGACCGGCACCAAGTTCGTCGTCCGGGACGGCGTCCTGCATCCGGTCGCGAACTACGTCTCCGCGGTCCTCATCCAGGGAAGCACCAAGACCGACTCCGTCGGCCGTTCATCGCTCGTCGGTTATCCGCGCGGAGCGCGGCTCGGGATCGCCGACGCGCCCGATTCCCTTCCGGCTGCGAATCAACTGCTCGACGGTCCGTGGTCCCTGTGCATGCAACCGCAGAAGGACGACGCTCCGGTGAGCGTTCTCGGGGTGGGCATCACCCCGCAGGGTGGCCACGAGCTGAAGCAGAAGGCCGTCGTCGCGCAAGAGCGGGGCTCGGGAGACGCGTGGCTGATCACGAACGGTCGGCGGTTCCCGATCACCGACCAGGAAGCGGTGCTGCCGGCCCTCGGGCTGAACAGCCAGCCCCAGTTACCGGTGTCCGAGGCGTGGCTCGGCGGACTGCCCAGCGGGGATGCGCTCGGGCCGCTGGACCTGGCGAACATCGGCGCGCCGACGGCTGCGCGTGCGGACGCCCGGGTCGGGCAGGTTTTTGTCGCCGAATCCGCGGCGTATACGGTCGCAACCGCCGACGAACTGCTGGCGGTGACCCCGCTCCAGGCCGCAATCCAACTGGCCGACGACGCGACCGAGGCCGCCTATCCGGACGGCGAACCGGTTGCGCTGGAGATCCCGGCGAACGAGGCCCCGCAGCCGAAGGAGCCCGACACTCGGCCGGAGGCTCCGCCTGCGACGGCCCCGACCGGCGACAGCGACATCCGCGCGACCTCGGCCACCTGCGCGGCGTTCAGCGGCGCCGCGGGTAATCCGAAGATCGTCGTCGACAGCGAACCGCTGGCCTCGTCCACGGTGACGTCCGCGTCCGCAGAGGACGCCGTGCTGGTCGACCGGGTAGCGCTCGAGCCGGGCCGCGCAGCGCTGGTCAGGGCGTTGCCGACGCCGAACGCGGATTCCGGCACGCTGTACCTGATCTCCGATGACAAGCGACGGCACCCGTTGAGCAGCGCTGAGGTCGCTGCGGTGCTCGGATACCGCGACGTTCGTCCGGTCGACCTGCCCGCTGCGCTCGTGGAGCGGCTGCCCGTCGGCAGCGAACTCGATCCGAAAGCCGCTACCCGACCGGTTACGTGAACTGATTTCCACACCACTCCGTGTGATTGCGGAGGGACGGTGGATAGCCGTTTTCCTCCAGCGGCGGTCACTACCGTCGCTGCCATGATCCGACGGGGGTGAGGCTTCCGATGAGCATGCGCGCGAACACCGCGACGATGATCAAGACCGAGAAGGACGTCGACGGCGTCGCTGACCGGCTCACCGCAACACTGACCGCGTTGATGAACGAGCTGACGCCGCTGCAGTCGGCCTGGCTGGGCCAGGGCGGTGCGTCGTTCCAGCAGGTGCGCGAACGGTTCGATCAGGACATGGCGCGGTTGAACCAGTCGTTGCGCTCGCTGGCCGAGGCGGTCGGCACGTCCGGTCGCACGTACGACGTCAGCGACGAGGAGATGAAGGCGGAAATGCAGGCGGCCGGTGCGACGGCCGGTTCCATAACGGCTGCGCTGCAGCTCTGACCCGGGGAGAGAAGCATGCCGTACGGTTCCGACGAGATCGCGGTCAACTTCGCCTCGCTCACCAAGGCCGCGGAAGACATCCAGGGCGCGATCGGCAAGATGACGTCCGAACTCGACGCTCTCGAGCGCGGCGTGCAGCCGCTGATCGCGACGTGGGACGGTGAGGCGAAGGCCGCCTACCTGGTACGCAAACGCGGGTGGGACAGCGCGTCCGCCGACCTCACCCAACTGCTCACCGGGATCAAGGCCGCGGTGATGAAGTCCGCGGAGATCATGGCGGCGCGCGAGAAGCAGAACGCATCGATGTTCAACGGCTGAGGCCACACCCCTTTGATGACGCGCCGGGGCGCGAGCACGCCCCGGCGTCGGCATCTACGCGCTCGTTACTGAGCGGATCGTATTCATTGCGTCGAGTGAACGAGATCGAACGAAACCGCCCCGAGATGACCATTCGGCTGCTTTCCTGGTAGAGGCCGCAAACCCGAAACCCGGAACGCGAGGGCCGTGGGGAAGCGCCAGGAAGTGGCGGGGCGCGGAGAGAAGGGCTACACGTCGTGGACCCACGTGGCTTACAAGCGCGCGCCGACGAGCTGATGGAAGAGTTCCACCGCCTCCGCGACGGAGTCGGGGAGCTACAGCAGCAACTCCGAACGATCGAGGTGGTCGTCCACTCTGACGACCGACTGGTCACCGCCACCCTCGGCCCGCGCGGGCAACTCGTCCGCCTGGAGCTGGACCCCCGCATCTACCGGGACCCGAACTCCCGCGAGCTCGCGTCGAAGATCACCGACACCATTCAGAAGGGTGCGCGGCAGGTCGCGGACCGGACCCTGGAGCTGTGCCGGCCGTTCCTGCCGGAAGACGACGTCCGGACGCAGCTCGACGGTGATCTCGACACGTTCTTCACCCGCCTGGACAACGACATCTTCGGCGGGGACGCGTTCCGATGACCGAGGGCAACACGTTCCTGCAGCCGAAAGCGGCTGCACGGGCGGCTGCGGAACTCACCACGATCGCCGACGACCTGGAGCGGAAGCTCGGCGCCTCGGCGGTGCGCATCAGGGCCATCCACGCGAAGGGCTCGCAGGTCTGGGGCAACGACGCACCGGGCGACGAGTTCCTGAAGAACTACAACCGGGGTAGCCGCGGTGCCGCCGACGAGGCGCTGGACGCCACCACGCTCTACACCGACGTGCTGACCGACGTCGGACCGGCGATCACCAACGCGATCGACGGCACCGTCGACGTCGACCAGGCACTGGGCGACGCAATCAAGAAGCTGACGGCCGAGCCGGCAGGACCTCCGCCGGCGGGCTGACGAGACCGGGCGCATCGGGGGCGCGCAATGACCGGAATCGAGCAGTAGCCGATGGCCGTCTGGAAGCCGGACTTCGGCGAATACGACTACGTCTGGGACTTCATCTGTGGGGTCTCGGCGGGTAACCCGTGGCCGCGTGGCAACGAGGACGATCTCTGGGAGCTCGCTGCCGAGTGGGCTGAGGTCGCGCAGGCGCTCAACGTCGCTATGCAGGACGCAGGCCCGGTCGTCAACAAGTTGATGGCTGCCTGGGGCGGTGACTCCGGTTACGCGTTCCTCGGCCTGTGGGAGGTGCTCGGCCAGTCGCCGGAGTCGGGGCTGGGCGCGATCGCCGAGATGGCGGGCTCCCTGTCGTCGATGAGCGACAACGCGGCGATGGAGCTGCAGTACAACAAGCTGACGACGCTGATCACGGTGATCATCACGATCATCAGCGTGTTCACCGCGCTGGTGGCGGCGTTTTTCACCGGCGGCGGATCGGCCGCGACGATCCAGCCGATCATGATGGGCGGCCGGGTCGCGGTCCAGCGGTCGTTCGCGCAGCTCCTGCGCAACATCGCGCGTAAGGCCGTAGAGAAGGAGCTGCGCAAAGAGCTCCTGAAGAAAGTATCCAAGGACGCGCTGAAGAAGGTCGTCACCAAGGAAGGCCTCCGCAAACTCGGCAAGGAGGCGGCCGAGGAACTCGTCGAGGAGCTGATCGAAGAGGTCGTTCTCGTGGATGGCCTGGCCCAGGCCCTGCAAATGATGGACGGGCGGCGGGACAGCTGGGACGTCTCAAAGTCGGCGGCCGCAGCGATCGGTGCAACGGTCGGCGTGCCGATCGGTATGGGGGTCGCGCCCGCCGTGCAATGGGCCAAGAACGCGGTCGGACGCCGGGTGGGCAAGGAGCTCTCCGCGACCACGATCGAGCGCATCAACCGGGGCATCGAACGCGTGAACTCGCCGACGACGCGTCTCGAGGGCGTCGGCAAGCATCTTCTCGCCACACCCGGGCAGGCGCTGACAACCGGGCTGGTCAACAGCGTGACGTCGCCGACGTCGAGCTGGATCGCCAACGGCGTGGTCTACGGGAACTGGGAGTACCCCAAAGACTCGATGATGAGTTCCGCGCTGGCCGGCGCGAGCCGCGCGAACACGATCTCACCACCGCAGCTGGCGGCCGCCACACTCACCGGCGGATCGATCGGTTTCCGTGAGACGCTGCTCGGCTCCCATCCGGCCGCTCTCAAACTCGACGGCTTCGCCCCGACCGGCGGCGCCCCCGTCGCACCGGTCCAGGTTGACGCCGTTCCCGGTGGAGGCGGGCTCGATACGGGCCAGAGCGTCACCACCGCACCCCCGAGCAGCGCGCCGTCAACGAGCGAGATCTCCGCCGCGCTGGCGCCCGCCCCGGACCCAACGGCTGCCCCGCTCGCGTCCCCTGCGTCCCCCGCCCCGGACCCAACGGCCGCTCCGCTCGCGTCCCCTGCGCCCCCCGCCCCGGACGCGACGGCTGCTTCGCCTGTGCCCGCTGCCCCGGACGTTGCGGCCGACCCGCCGGAATCCGCTGTGTCTTCGGACCCCGCGGCAGCCGCAAGCGCATCCTCGGATCTGACGGCCTTCCATTCGCCGACGCCCGATCCCACCGCGAGCCCACTTCCCCCACATATGGACGGGTCGTCGACAACCGCCGGCCTTGTCATCGATGCCCCTGAGATCTCGATGCTGTCCACGCCGAGCGCTGCTGGGAGCCCGTCGATCACCGCGGTAGGAGGCGGATCGGTCGAGCAGGGAAAGGCCGCTACTGTCAGCGCTCCGGTGCCTACCGCTAGTCAGGTGTCGACGTCCCCCAGCGGAGTGCCGGCGGCAAATTCCGTCAATCCCGCTCCCGCCCCGCCTGCCGCCGCCGCATCGCCGAGCAATGCAGAAAACGGCGCACTCGCGCCGTCCTCTCGATCAGTCGATAGTCTGCCCAAAACGGGCGAGGCGGATTCTCGTATTAGAAATTCGGTCGCTCGGAACTTGAGCGATGAACTCCATCGGAAGGTGTCGTCGTCGCCCCAAGCTATGACGCCGAATTTGAATGTGCCCGCGGCACCCGCCGGCGCGCCCAAGGATGGGGAGCCCTCACGAAGGCGCGGACGGACTGACCCTGCAACTGTGCCTGATCCCGATCCCATCCCGCGCTCGTCGAGCCTCACTGCGAACGGTGGGTACTCATACGATGCGCCGACCCAGACCGCGGATCCGAGCCGTGATCCTGATCAGCAGATCGCTGACGTCGTACGAGAGCTGGCGAACAAAGTTCGGACGGAAGCGCGGGATCAGCAGTGGGGAAGAGGCTCTCGGAACCAGAGGATGCCGAGAAGTGCGTCGGCATTGTTGACCAGAGATGGGGTTATACGTTCGCATACGAGCCTGAAGGGGATTTCGGCTAACCCGCCGATGCGGCATCCGTATTTGCAGGAAATTTTGGATGCCATACAGGCGAACCCCCCGTCATCGAAGGCTCCCTTTCCGACCTGGCACGGGTACTGCTCGGAAGTTGCGGTCATATCAGATTTCCTACATGACTTCGATCTCTCTTATTCGGGACCCGAGAATGAGAAGCGAGATGCAGCGAAGGCTGCTCTGGCTGGTGCACGTATCGCGAGCGTCGAGATCGAATGGGACCTGAAGAAACATGGCCTGAACAAGGACCCGTGTCCGTCCTGTGAAGTGCTATTACCGAAGCTCGATATCGCCGTGGTGGAGGTCAGCGATCCGCCACCACGCGATGAGGAGCCACCGGATGCTGCAAGCATTGAGACTCCGGGGCATTCGGGCGGGCGGCCGATCGGGGAGCCCGGGGGGCTGGACAGGCCGGCCCTCGGGGATCAAGTGGCTCTGGAGCGCGCGGTGCCGACCGGCATCGACGGGCGGCCGGCGCGGTTCCCGGACCCGCTGGGACGCTGGCTGGGCCTGGTCAACGACGGCGGCCCCGACGCCACGCCGTTCCGCGCCAACAACTGCCTCGACACCGGCCTGAGCCTGCTCGGCACCTGGCTCGGCAACCCGCAGGTCTCCGCGCCGCGCACCGCGGAGTTCACCGCTGACGGCGAGCCCTCGACCGCCGGTGAGGCGAACGGTCGCCAGCGCGCCGAGGAAACCCTCGGCGCCACCTTCAAGCATCAGGGCAGCACGCCCGGACCCGCCTACGCTGCGATCGCCGACCAGCTCCGCGCGGCAGGGCACGGGTCCTCCGCGCTCATCATTACCAGCACCGCGCCCGGCCACGGCGGTGGGGCGCACGCCTGGAACGCGGTCAACCACCACGGCACGATCCAGTGGATCGACGCCCAGGTCGGCGACGTCTCGACTGAACCGCTCTACGGCGACGAAGTGGACGGCGTCTGGGCCATCGTCCTGGACTCGAACGGTCGACCTCAGCGGCCGGGCGGTCGGCCTGCGGTGGCGCGCGGTGTTTCGTCCCCCGTTGTTGAAAATGGGAAGCGGGTGCACGGCGGGTCACCCACCACGCCGGCAGCGCAGGCCGTGCCTCGGACCAGCTTCGTGCCCGACGGGCGCGGCGGCTACCTGCCGGACCTCGTGCCCGGCGAGTTCCTCGCCGCGGCCGGGAAGGTCCGGCCGGAGGACTTCGGGAACGGTCTGGTTTCGGCGATCGACGTTATGGCGGACGCGGTGACCGTGCGCCTCGCCGACGGCCGAACGTCGCGGTTTGAGGTGCGGGTCGCGACGGGGATGTCCGAGCTGGCGACCACTGCGGTTGGTGCCGACCGGAGTGTCGTCACGGTCAACGCGCGTGTCGCACCGGACCAGCTCACACGGGTATGGGTGCACGAGATCGCGGCGGCGCTGCAGGAGCAGCGAGCGGGGCCGTTGGCGCGAGGCGGGTACGTCGACCGTGCGGTGCGGCTCGGAACCGTGCTGTCGGGGAGGCCGATCGCGCGGCGGGCGGTCACTGACCCGTTGCTGGAAGCGCGTCTGAGCGAGCGCCGGTACCTGATGCGGCTGGTGGCCAACGTCGGTAGTGCGACGTCGTTCCACGTGCTGGCGGAGGAGCTGAGCGACCTCGACCGACATCTGGCGAACATGGGTGTGGCGGTGCAGAACCTCCCACCGCCTCCGGTTCTCCCGGATGGGCTGCCGTTCTCCTCGGAGGCGGATCATGCCTGGTCGGAGCCGTGGACCGACGGCCTGTATGCCGACCCGACGCCACCCTGGCTGTTGGAGGGCCGTCCGCCTCTGCTGGACGACCTCGTCCCGCGCACGACATTGGACGGCCGGAGGCTGCACGACGCGATCGCCTCGGAGGTGGAGTCCAGGCTGGTCGGCCCGCGATACGCAGGCTTCTCGACGCGACTGAGCTGGCTCGACGCGGGGATGGACTACCTGAACGTCCACCTCGAGGTCGTCGACCCATCCGGGCGACGTGTCGGCATCGTGCACTTCACGGTCGGCCGTGATGCGTCCGGCCAGCTCTCCGCCCGCCTCGACCGGATGCGGATGGCCGAGAACGTGCGTGGCGCCGGCTTCGCGACGGAGTTCAACCGGAGTCTGGAGCGCTGGTACGTCGAGTCGGGTGTGACGCGGATCGGGCTGCGTGCGGTGGAGATCGGGGCGTATGCCTGGGCGCGCGGCGGCTTCTACTGGGCGTCGCCGGCCGCAGCGGAGTCGGTGTTCCGTCGGCTGCGTGCGGAGCGCGCTCGGGTGGCGGCGCAGGCGGACTTGGTCCGGCGGTGGTTCGCTGGATATGCGGTGCCGCAGGCGGAACTGGAGGTGGTCGCTGCGACGTATCCGGGCGTGGCGCCGGAGACGGTGCTCGCGGATCTGGATCGGCAGCGGGACATTGCTGACCAGCTGCTATATCGGGCGCGGACGTCGTGGTTCCGGGGGCAGGGGTATCCGAGTCCGAATGAGATCGCGCTGGCGGGTCGGTCGGGGTTGGGGACGAGTTGGCTGGGGCAGCGGACGCTGATCGGCGCGGATTGGCAGGGGGTGCGGTGGCTCGTCGCGCCGACTGAGCCCGGCGCGGCGCCGGATGCGAAGCCATCGGATGCCGCCCCGCTACGTCCGGCAGAGATGATGCGGCCCTTCGCAGAGGCATCTGTGGGGCAACGTCAGGGCTCCTTGGCTGACTTGGGCTTCACCGACTTAGCCGACGTGCCGGAGAAGATCCGCGCATCGGTCGAGAAGTCACAGTCCCGAATCCGAATGGTAGATCCTCGAGAGATCGCGTTCACCCAGCGTTCCATCGGGAAGCGGACCTCGCCGCCGGAGTCGATAGAGATCGAGGTGCTGGCCGAGCGCATTGGCGAGGGTTGGAGTGGTGGTCCGCTGCACGGGGTGCAGTGGGGAGATGGATCTCTGGTCAGTATCGACAATCGCCGGCTGACTGCTTCCCGAAAGATCGGCAAGCTTGAGGTTCCGTTCGTCGCGCATGCGCCGGACGAGTCGCTGGAGGAATGGCCGGACTGGGACGAGGATCGCCGGAATCACGCCTCGCTGAAGTCGGATATTCGCGAGCTCGACGATGGGACTTGGGTCGTCGGGGGTCACCAGGGGCGAGTGATCTATGCCGCAGGTTCGGTGCCGGAGACATTCGGTGAACTCGCGCTCTTCCGTGCGGCACTGGGGCGGGATTTGCTGCCCGGCCGTCTCTTTGGATCCACCAGGCTGCCGGTCACGGTTGGAAATCCCGGCAGGCGGAACGAGCAGACGACGGGAACGAACGACGAAGGTGGGTCTGAGCAGGATCATCTGATCGAATCAGATCTGGCACAACTATCGAGCAGCCTCCGCCTGACCTCCGCGCCCGTCTTGAGTCGAAGCCGAGACTCGGTTGCGGTAGAGGCTGAGATTGAGAACGATTACTTCGGGGTCGAGCCTGCTGACGCGGCGGGCGATGCTGCAATCGAGTACAGAGTCGAGCTACCGGGCGGAACGGCATACACCCAGGCCTTGCAGGACGTCGTGGATTCCTTGCTGGCTCGTGGCTACCGACCGCTCACGGCGATAAATACCTGGGCCGAGGGTAATGCCAGGCAGGGCCTCTGGATTTCCTGGAAAGCGCCACACGGCGATCGGCTCGTTCGGATCTCGCTCCCAACCGAAGGGTCCGCGCGCGTCGCCGATCAGGCTTCCGAGTGGCATCAGATCCTCAAGAACCCTCGCGACTCGGCGGTTCGCAAGACTCACGCGATTCTGCGCTTCCTGGAGTTGAACAAACGCGCGATGCCGGACGCGTTCCCGGCCGATCTGCGTCCGCCGCAGGCGCTGGCCGGTGTCTGGCTCAATCGAGACGACAGCTTCGCGGCTTGGGTAGCACAGTTCCCGCGGGTCTTCGAGGGCTACCGTTTGTGGTTGAAGGACGAAGGATGGGGACTCAGCGATGTAGTGGCTGAGTTCGGGCTCGAGGCGCGTGATCTCCCGATCCACCCGGCAGCTGTCGAGAAGCTGGAGAGGCAGGGTCCCGATGGTGTTGACGTACTACGTGCTCTACAAGCGCAGCATCGCGGATCCGGATCCATCGAGCGTCGTCGTCCTGGAGCCGACGACGGCGGACGCGCTGCTCTGGAATCGCCGGGAGCAAGCTTGGGTCTACGATCCGGACGCGGCTCACCTGATCCTCTTCAACCAGGACAACTGGGATCGGTTCAAGGAGGTAGATCGGGCGGAGGCGGAGCGGATTACTCCGGGGATCACGGGAGCGGAGCCGCTGCCGGACGAGGAGACGATCCGCTGGCTGTTCCGGTGGAAGGGCGAACCACCGGGCCTGGATCCCCTGTAGACAACGGCTACGCCCCCGTCGGACCGTTCGCGCGCAGCAACCCACCCCCACCCCTCCACGAAACCCGCCGCCTCCGGAACCGAGGGCTGCGTCCGCTCGAGGACGAGAGTTACCAGGACGACGTCGAGGATGCGCTCTCGACGTCGGGCGGCTATGCGATCGGAGCCGACCCGCGGCACCACCTGTTCGGCAGCCTGATCAACGACGGGGGCATCGAACGGCCGGACCGGGACAACAACTGCCTGGACTGCTCGCTCGCAGCGTTGTCCTCGTTCTATGGCCGGCCGGAGGTGGCGCTGCCGCGATGGCCGGACGAGGTCCCGGTCGGTGCGGAGCCGGAAGGGGAGCGGCGCGGCATTCTTCGGGCGATGTGGTGGCTGGGCGCCGAGACCTGGCTGCACCACGACGACCTCCCCGAGATGGTTGACCAGTTCTGGGCTCTGCACGACAACGTCGCCGCGCTCGGACCGGGGGCGTCAGCACTGGTCGCCAACCTCTGGCAGGCAGTGGACAAGCAGGGAAACCTGCTCTTCGACGAAGAGGGTCAGCCCATCGCTGGCGGCTCGCATGCCACGGTCGTGGTGTACCCGCTCGATGCGGAGGGCCCGGTGTGGTGGGACCCGCAGAGCGGAGAGACGGTCGACGGACCACCGGCGTGGATGGTGGCGGACACGATTGAGCTCTCGTACATCACGGTGGAGCTGGATGGGAGGGTCAATGGTGACGACGGAACCACTGGATACGCAGGAAGCAGCACAGGCCTACCTGGATCGCGTCTTCCGTCCAGGGGTCACGTGGAGCATGCTGCGGTTCGAGTACGGCTGGGCGATCCGGTCGATTCCGGTGACCGAGGAGCAGTTCAGGCAGGACCGGCAGCCGGGACGGTCGACGCTGGTCCTGGAAGCGAACACCGGGCGGATCACGTCCCACGGGCCCTATCCGCAGCGACTCGTGATTCAGCGTTACCTGGCGGCGATCGCGGAGGGACGCCCGCCGGGGGGTTCCCAGATCTATCCGGAGCGGCCTCCGGAGGACCCGGGACCGAACGCGGAGCGGCTCGCCCCGACTCCGCCGGACGGGTCGACGAGGCTGTACTACTTCGCCAGGATCCTGTCCGAGAAGCCCGGCCCGGTGATCGTGACGATCCTGCGGAGCGGACCGGACGGGCATCGGTCGATCCGCTGGAGTCCGAGCGACCGCGCGTGGAAGTGCGGCGGAGTGACGTTCCTGGCGCAGGACCGGTACGCGGCGCAGTTCCGGCTGATCGACCGGGCGGAGGCGGAGCGCCTGCACCGGGAACGTCTCGGGATGAGCATCCCGACCGAGAACGAATTGCATCAGCTCTGCGCGGAGAACCGAGCCGACTGAAAGTGCCGGACGCCGTGCGCGCGGCTGTTGCGGCGCACGGGCTCACCGCACCGACCGACGTCGCGATCGTCGCATCCGCCTACGACGTCGCCTCCCGCTGCACCGCCCCCTACCTGCTAGCCGCCGTCGACCGGCTCCTCGTCCAGCTGACCCAGCGGGCCACCGACGGCACCCGCTTCCTGTTCGTGACCGGCGACGACACCGCCCCGTGGATCGTCGGCCGACTCGCGCCGGACTTTGCCCGCCGCCACGCGCTCTGGGTGTCCTGGCCGCCCACCCCGACGGGTTGGCAGCACCTCCGTACCCAGGACCCGGCCACGATCATCACCGATGACCCGACCGGCCTGCCGTCCGCGCGTCCGCTGCTGCCGGTGTCGGCTCCCGGCAGTTCGCTGGTCAGCCGGATCCACGGCCCGGCGCCTCTCGGCGCGTTCTCCGCCGAGGTCGTGCGCGCGGTACGGGCGGTGGCGCGCGCCGCGGTCGCGGATGTCGTCCGTTCCGCGATGGACGCCGGGCCGCGCGCCGGTCGCGCCGCGGTGTACCGAGCCGCGACCCAACTCGACCGCCAACTGACCGGCCAGACCACCGACCCGGCCCTCGCCTGGTGGGTCCACCCATCCGCGTGACCCGGTGAACTCGACCCGCGAACAAGGAGATCCTGATGCACGAGGAAGTCCACCCCGAGGTGTTCCGTCGTATGGCGGAACTGGCCGAACTCCACTACGAGTGGTCCCGTCGGCACGCCGCCGCTGCCGAGCTGAAGCGCAACAGCGCCGGTGACTACAGCGTCCACCACCTGGACGTCGATCCGCCGGCCGGCGCGGACGACGAGTTCATCCGGCGCGCCCGGGAGATCGAGGGCTACGATCCTGATACTGGCGAGTACCTAGGGTAGTCAAACGGGTACTTTGCTGACTGGATCACAACAGTGGTCTCGGTTTCGGTAGTCTCGCCGCGCGTGTCCGAAGGAAGACCGAACCCGGCGAACAGCTTAGAACTGGATATTGCGGTTCCGCGCGTCACGATGTCCGGACGGAGCGGCTGACGCCGCGTACCGTGTCCCCGTGGAATCCTCCGGTCTGGCGCTCCACGGTCTCCCGGAGCCGTCCCGCACGGCCCGCGGTGGCTCGGTCGACGAGGCAACAGAAACAGCCCTCCCCGTCCCTGTGGACGAGGAGACCGACGACGTGCAACGGATGGGGCCACCGGAGGCCGACCCCGACGCGACCAGGTGGGCCGCCGGTCCCGCGTTGCCCGCGAGCGCGTCCGAACCGTCCTTACCGGACGGCCCCGCCTCTCCGACGGCGGTCCCCCACGCGTTGCTCCGCAGCCCGCAGCTGGAGCTGGTGCGCGGCGAACGGGACGCCCGGCCGCAGCGCTCCCGCTGGACCCGCTCCGACTTCCGCCTCGCAGCCGACCCGGACGTCGAGGCCGGCCCCCCGGCGCTGCACAACACGCCTGCGCTTCCGGACCCCAGCGACCGGATGAACGCCGACCGCCGCCGCCGTTTTGTCGACGAGCCCACCCAGCCCTACCAGATGCCGGACCCGGCCGACTTCGAACCCGGTCCCACCCCGCCTGAACTTCTGACCCCACCCGAGTTTGTCAGTGCGCCGGTAGAAACTGCTTCGGACGACGTTCAGCAGGTGCCCCTCGCGCAGGCCTTCTCTGTTGATGTGGACGAGACGCCCGCGCCAGTTTCTCCGGCGCCGACGGTGACTCCGGAGACCACGCAAGAACCAGCCGAGCCGGACACCCAGCTGATGCCACTTCCGGTCGCGGAACAGCGTCCGGATGTGCTTTTGCCGTTGGTGGATGTTGGCATCGAACCGGTCGAGCGCGATCCGTCGGGGCCGTTCGGCGGTGCACGGGACTACCGGCAGGCGGTCGCAGACCGCCTGCCGCGGGCGATCCGGCTGTTGATGCCTCCGCCGGTTGCTCCGCCGGACGCTCTGCCCCGTACCCAGGCGATCGAGTCCGGGCGGCGGCGTTCCGACGTGGAGCTTCAGGTCCAGGCGCACCGGTCCGGACGCGAGGCGCAGGTCGCGGAGGCGCGCACCGCCGAGCTGAGCAGGCAAGCCGCGATCGCCCGCGACCAGGCCTACGAGGCGCGGGCCACCTGGCAGTGGACGGCGCACCGGCGGACGACGCTCGCCGACGAGCTGCAGCAGATCACCACCGAGGCGAACACGGTCGCCGACGAACAGCGGCGGCTGTCCGAGCAGGCCCGCGGAGCGATGCGCGACGTCGCTGCCTGGGACGCGTGGATCGGGCAGCTCCGCGAGGAGGGCGCTCGGCTCGCGGCGGAGGGTCAGTCTGCGGACGCCGAGGCCGCGCTCGCCAGGGCAGAGCAGGGACAGGCGCAGGCCGGGCAGCTCCGTGACTGGCTGGACCGGGCCGAACAGCGGTTCCGGCAGCTCGGTGCTCACCTCGACGGGTTGGCCGGCGAGCGCGACAAGCGGGTCAACGAGTCCGTGGAGCTGGCCGCGCGGCAACAGTTGCTCGTCGATCGTTACCAGCGTCTCGGCAGCGAGGCGCAGCAGATGGACCGGGAGGCCGCCGCGGCGGGCGCCGAGGCGATCGGACTGCGGCTGGAGTGCCGGGAGCGGCTGATCGACCTGGTCGGGCTGCGGCCCGAGCTGTGTCGGTGGGTGAACGGTGCTGCGGTGGCGCTGGTCCGTGAGGGCGGGCGGCACGGGGTCGGACGTTATGAAATCCCGGTCGGGTATCGCCGGCCGTTGCAGTCCGAGCACGTGGCGCTGGAGCAGGTGCTGCCGCGCACCGAGGATGGGGCGTTCGAGGCGGCTCCGGAGCCGACGTCGGACTGGTTGGCCCGGCTGAACGGCGTCGGACCGTACGCGGACAACAGCCGCGCCCAGAACTGCGTCGACGCGACGCTGGCGTTTTTTGACGCCTACGTGCGCGGTCGGCCGCGGGTGGCAGTGCCGCGGATCGTGGACGCACATCGCAGCGGCACGACGCGGTTGCCGCTGCGGGGTGAGCCGACCGGACGGCGGCGGCTGGAGGACGCGCTGGGCGGGAACCTCCAACTGTTGTTCCGGCAGGCCGAGCAGGTGCAGAGCCGATTCGAGACGTACCAGGTACACGCGGCATTCGACACGGTCACGGACCAGCTGCGGAAGGCCGGGCACGGCGCGTTTGCGGTGCTGGTCAGCGGATGGCAGGACGGTGACGCGCGCACGACGGCGGTGGTCAACCATCGTGGTGCGGTGCGGTGGGTGGATCCGCAGCTCGGTGTGGTGTCGGACGCGCCGGTTCCGGTGGAGTGGGTGCGGACGCTGGAGACGGTGATCGTGGACGGCAAGGGGCGGCCGGTGCCGCTGCCCGGGATGCCGCTGTCGCCGTGGACGACGCGGACCGCGTCGACGGCGTACGCCACTGCGGTGACCGAGCCTGCGCCGGCGAACCTCCCGCCGCCGACGGCGGCCGGGCCGCCTCCCGCAGCGCCGGTGTCCCCGGCGCCGGTCTCCCCGGCTGGGGCAGCGGCCTCCCCGGTTGGGGAGCCGATTGCTCGAGAGGCTGCGCTGCCGCCGGAGGCCGCGCCGACTCCCGCGGTGCCAGCCTCGTCGCCGACGGCCGCCGCGCCGGGCGGCCCGGCTGGGGCGCCGGGTTCGCCGGGTACCCCGGCGACGGGCGCGGCTCCCGTCTCCCCGGCGGTCGGCAGCGCCTCGGCCGCCCCGGTCTCCCGGGCAGCGATACCCGCCGCGACGGCGCCGGGCAGCATCTCCGCGGCGCCGGGTAGTAGCCCTGTGGCGCAGGGCGGTAGCCCGGCCGGGACGGTGTCGTGACCGCTCCCGGTATCACCGCGAACGAAGCGCGGCGGATCGCCGCCCGCTGGGTCGCCGAAAGCAGCCCCGACCTGTCGCCCCAGCTCTACGAATTCGACGCCGGTTTTGTCGTGTGGGG
Organism: Cryptosporangium aurantiacum; assembly: GCF_900143005.1. Taxonomy (NCBI): domain Bacteria; kingdom Bacillati; phylum Actinomycetota; class Actinomycetes; order Cryptosporangiales; family Cryptosporangiaceae; genus Cryptosporangium; species Cryptosporangium aurantiacum. The sequence goes on along the minus strand of NZ_FRCS01000002.1, from coordinate 681,979 downwards.
AGCAGGCGCCGACCCCCAGCTCGGCGCCGGCCGTGGCGTCATCGACCGGGAGACCGGCGAGCTCTCGGTCTGGCCCGCGTTGCCGGTCGAGGTCGTCGCTCAGCGGTACCGGGCGGCACGTACGTCGCTCCCGCGTCCGCGTGCGGCCGGTGACCAGCTCACTCAGGTCCGGCGCGATCTGGACCGGGTGGGCACGCCGGCGACGATCACCTACTTGCTGATCGACGGTCCACCGGTGACCGCCCGCAGCGTGAAGGGCGACTCCGCACCCCAGCATCACCCGCTGGTCGAGGACGCTCTGCAGCGCCTTCCGGTGGAGTTCCGCGAGCGGGGATACCAGCGATGCTCCGAGGTCGTCGCGCTGTCGGTCGCGCTGTTGGCCGAGGACGCTCGTCGGGCCGGCGCAGGCGTGGCGCCGACCACTTTGGACGAGGCCCGTAAGCGGGTGTTTCGCGGCGCGGAGCTCGTCACCTATCGCGTGCGCGAGCCGGCTGACCCGCAGGATGCCGTGCTTGGTGCACCGTGCCTCTCCTGCTTGGCGATGCTCGCCTACTTCGGCTTCGACGTCGCGCCCCCGGAAGACTTCTGGGCCGAGACGGACCCCGACGCGTGAAGACCCTCCGCGCCGAGGGCGTGCCCGTTGCGGGGCTTGCCCGTCCCGAGGGCGTGCCCGTTGCGGGCCTTCCCCGCCTCGAAGGCGTGCCCGTTGCGGGGCTTGCCCGTCCCGAGGGCGTGCCCGTTGCGGGGCTTCCCCGCCCCGAGAGCGGGCCCGACGCGAAGTCTCCCCGTCCCGAAACGGAGTCCGACGCGTGAGCCGATTCCCCACCGAGGTCGAGACCGTTCTGCGTGCCAGCGGTTGGACCGAGGGACGTCGGGTTCCCGAGGCCAGCGCGGAGGCGATCCGCATCGTGTGTGCGCAGCCCGGCGCCGACGGCTCCCGGCATGTCCCGTTTCCCGCCGCCGAGGCGGTGCTCGCCGAGTTCGGTGGCATCTTCGTCCGGCAGGACGAACCGGGTCGCGAGCTGCGCCGTCGACCGTTCGCGCTGGACCCGACGATGGCGGCGGCGACTGCGGCCACGCTGGCCGACCTCGGTCGGCTGCTCGGCGTGCGGCTCTTCCCGCTGGGCGTCGAAGGCGACGGCGACGCCGTACTTACGATCGACGAGCAGGGCCGTGTCTTCGCCTTCGACCACGCCGGCGAGTGGTTCCTCGGACCCACCGTCGAGGCTGCCCTCATCACGCTGATCACCGGCACGTCCCCGGCCCGCGTCCGCGACGACGGCACCTGGTGACCGCGCGCAGAAATTTGTCCAGCTACCAACGTATCCCCGGCTGGTGATAGGTCGGTAGCTGGACAAATTTCTGGCGCCGGGTCGAGGCGGCGGCCCCGCGCCCACGCCCACGCCCACGCCCACGTGCGCCCCGCGCCCACGGGCACCCCGCGCCCGCGCCCGCGCGCCCCGTCCGCGCCCCGCGCGCCCCGCGCGCCCCGCGCCCGCGCCCCGCGCGCCCCGCGCCCCGCGCCCGCGCCCCGCGCGCCCCGCGCCCGCGCCCCGCGCGCCCCGCGCCCGCGCCCCGCGCGCCCCGCGCCCGCGCCCCGCGCGCCCCGCGCCCGCGCGCCCCGCGCCCCGCGCGCCCCGCGCCCGCGCCCCGCGCGCCCCGCGTCCGCGCCCGCGCGCCCCGCGTCCGCGCCCGCGCGCCCCGCGTCCGCGCGCCTACCTTCCGATCGCTACCCGCACATCGTCTGCGGTCAGCATCCGCAACTCCTCCATGTTCGGCATCCGCCCCAACCCCCGCAGCCGCTGCGACTGCGCCTTCCGCATGCCTTCGAACAGCTTCCGGGCCTCGCGCGCGTTACCGAAGTTCTGGCCCCGCTCCACCGACTCGAAGTGCGCCAGCAACACCGGCGACGCGTCCGGCGCCAACACGTAGTCCCCGGAGCCCACCATCCGACTCACGATCAGCGTCAATTCGTCCGGATCGTAGTTACCGAACTCGATCGTCTTCACGAACCGGGACGCCAGACCGGGGTTCGCGTCCAGGAAATCCTGCATCTCGCCGGTGTAACCGGCGGCGATCACCGCGATCTCATCGCGGTGGTCCTCCATCAGCTTGACCAGCGTGTCGATCGCTTCCTGACCGAAGTCACCACCCGCCGCACCCGACCGCGACAGCGTGTACGCCTCATCGACGAACAGGACGCCGCCCTTCGCCGCGTCGAACACCGCGGACGTCTTCTCCGCGGTGTGTCCGATGTACTGACCGACCAGGTCGCGCCGGGACACCTCGCGGAACGGCCCGCCGGGCAGCACGCCGAGCGCCGCCAGGATCTGTCCGTAGAGCCGCGCCACGGTCGTCTTACCGGTGCCGGGAGCCCCGGCGAAGATCAAATGGTGGCTCATCGCCCCGACGGCCAGGCCCGCCGACCGTCGCCACGCGTTCACCTGGATCTCGTCGATCAGCGCACGGACCTCGGCCTTCACGCCGGCCAGCCCGACCATCGCGTCCAGCTCCGCGAGCAGGGTGTCCACCTGCGAGGTGTCGGGGGCAGCCGATCCGACCCCCACCGCAGCCGCCGCCGGAGCCTCGGTGACCACCATCGTGGCCCCGTCAGCAAGCGAAACAGACCCCTCGACCTTGCAGGAATCGAGATGCCCCCCGCACCCCCGGTCGACGGTCACGCCCGCGCCACCGACCGAATGCACGTAGCAGCGCGTCAGCACCGGTGCGCTGCCCTGCGCCACGGCCACCCCGGCTTCCCGCGTCTCCGAGATGTCACAGTTTTCGAACGTCGGCCGCCCCGACTCGTACACGTAGATGCCCCGGTACCCGCACCGAACGATCGTGCAGTCGCGCAGCACCGGATCCGCACCGAGCCGCACCACGACCCCGTCGTCGCTGACGTCCTCGATCGTGGTGTCGGAGACGGTTCCGCCCGCGTCCTCGAACACCAACCCCTGCTGCGCCCCGGAGATCGTGCAGTCGGACACCGTCAGCGTGGCCCGACCCGAGGCCCGAACGCCCGGCCCGAACCCCGCCGATAGCCTGCACCCCGAAAGCTGTAACCGCCCGCCCTCGACGAGCACCGCCGGCGCATCCCCGGCCTGCAGAGTCAGGCCGGTCAAGCTGACCGATCCGCCCCGCACAACAATTAAAGGCATATACCGGTCGCGAAACGACAAGGTCGCCGAAGAAGCCACGACGGTCACATCCGCCTCGGCGATCACAAGGTTCTCGGTGTACTCACCAGCCTCTACCGTCACCACCGCGCCCGGCCCGGCGGCAGCGAGCGCCTCGCCGAGCGAGGGATAGGCGCCCGGACGGCTGGTCGAGACCACGAGCATGACCCGACGATAAAGCGTGAATCCGGGCGCCCGGTAGGGTCCACCGCATGCACTCTGGCCCACGTCCGCTGCCGATGACCGCGGGCGCGCTCATCGTCGGCGGGATGGTGCATTCGCACACCTCGATCCGCGGTGACGTGGCCCCGAACCTCCACCCCGTGGTGGCGCGAATCCTCGACGACCTTCCGGCCGAGCGGCGCGAGCGTTACACCGGTTGGTGCGCCGAGGTCGCGCTCATCTCCGACCGACTGCACGAGGCCGAGGAAGCCGCCGGACGGCCGATCACCGAGGACGAAGCCCGCCAACAGTTGCAGGGCGGCCAGATCCACATCTCCCGCATCCGCGAGGACGGCGACCCGACACACGGCCAGTTCCAGCCGCCGTGCCGTTCCTGCACCGTGCTCCTCGACGCGTTCGGCGTCACGACGGTGAGCGCATGAGCCGATTCCCCGACGACGTCGAGAAGGTGCTGCGCGCCGCCGGCTGGGCACCGGGCCGCAAGGACGATCAGCGGGCCAGGCACTGGGGACTCACGCTGAGCGCCTGGGCCTCACCCGCCGGCCACCAGCACACGTTCTCCCGCGCGGCCACCGCAGCGCTCTCCGAGTTCGGCGGCCTCGTCGTCGATCAGTCCGGACCGGGCGTCGACGTCGCCCGCACGCCGTTCGTCCTCGACCCCGAACGGGCCCTCCCCACCTGGCTCACGCTGCGCGGGCTCGGCGCCGTTCTCGGCGTCGGACTCTTCCCGCTGGGCATCGAGGACGATGGCGCGTCGGCGCTCGCGATCGACACCACCGGCCGCGTGTTCGCCCTCGACCACACCGCGGAATGGCTGCTCGGCGTCACGATCGACGAGGCGCTGACCACGCTCGTCCTCGGACGTCGCCCAGCACGGGTACGAGTGGACGGGACGGTCGGATGAACGGGTTTCCTGCCCCAGCGGTGAACGTCGCCGAACTGGTCGCGGTCCGGCACGGTCAGAGTCTCTCCAATCAGATCCTGATCGCCGCTAATCAGGCCGGGATCGCCGAGGTCACCGGCCTGCCCGCCCGCGACGCCGACGTACCGCTGTCCGAGCGGGGCGAGCGCGAGGCGCTAGCGGTCGGGCGCTGGGCACAGGCCCTCGAAACCCCGCCCGACCTGGTGATCTCCTCGCCGTACCTGCGTGCGCGGCGGACCGCCGAAGCAGCCGTGGCCGCGCTCGGGCACGCCCCCGAGTTCCTCCTCGACGACCGCGTCCGCGACCGCGAGATCGGCATCTTCACGCTGCTCCCCGAGGCCGCGGTGAAGGCCACCTACCCCGAGGAGTACGCCCGCCGCGACGCCACTGGCTTCCTCTACTACCGCCCTCCCGGCGGTGAGGCCCACACCGACATGGCGCTCCGCCTCCGCAGCTTCCTCGACGACCTCTCGCGCATCGCCGCCGACCGCCGCGTCCTCGTCGTCGCTCATGACTCGGTCGTCGTCATGCTCCGCTACATCATCGAGGGCCTGGTCGAGGCCGACGTCGCAGGCATCGCCGCCGCCGGCGGCATTCGAAATGCCTCGGTGACCCGCTGGGAGCGGCAGGGGTCGCGTCTCCGGCTGACCGCCTTCAACGACATCCGTCACCTCGATTGATACGCCGTCCGGCGAACCACCGCAGGCATGCCCGCGCCTGCATCCCCGCGCCCCGACGCGTTCCTCGCGTCCCCCGGTCAACGGTTCCGCCCCGACGTGCGGCACGTTTCCGTCTGTCAGTGGTGCGACCTACGGCCAGATCGCCTCGTCAGCGTCTGCCCAGGTGGCGACCGGGCTCACCCAGTCGGGGGCCGGCGCCGCCTGCGGACCGTAGAGATACAGGTTCGGCACCAGGCCGCGTAACGCCTGATGCACGTCGATCCGATCGTCGACGAAGTGCGTGATACCGAGCTCCCGGCAGTGAACTGCCTTGTCCGGCCGTTGCCGACAGAACCGGACGTTCCCTTCCGGGACACCTGTTCGCCGGTAAAAATCGTGGTGCTCGAGCCACCGCAGCGTCCGCTCCTGCGTTTTCGGCCCGCACTTGGAAACTATCCACGCCCGTCCGCCGAATCGTTCGACGATCCGCGGAAGGATCTCGAAGACACCGATCGCGCCCGGCGTCGACATCGCGGCCTCGATTCCGCCGTGCAGGAACACGGTGTCCTCGTTCCCGGGTTGGTCAGCGCCGCCGTTGATCACCCGTCCGAAATCGACACCCAATCGCGCTTCCAGATCAGTGTTCTCCTTTGTTCGATTACTCATCACTCCAGTGTGCGCGCAACGCAAGTGAATACCCCCGGAAACGGCGCCGAACCATGCTTTCTCGCAGGTCGACGGGGTCGCGCGGCCGTCGCATTTGGGTAGGCTGCGCGGTATGGCATTACCGGTAGCACGAACCCGGGACGAGGCTCATCTCTACATGGATATGCGCCCCTGCCCGAAGTGCGGTAAGAGCGACGTCCACTGGGACAGCGCGCTCACCTCCGACGAGGGTGCCCCGGCGCGGCGTTACAGCGGTTCCTGCCCGGGGTGCGGTGCGCCCCGAGAATTCGTCTTCCGTCTGCCCGAGCGGCCGCTGCTGCCGGGCCCCGGCGACGTGGTGCTGTTCGGCGGCGACGAGCCGTCCGAGCTGCTGGACGCGGGGGAATGGCTCTACGTCGCGGACGTCTGCGCGCAGGCCGCTGCCGGCGGCCCGGGCCGCGAGCCCGGCCCGGTGCTGAGCGCCGAGGCCCGCGAGTCGCTGATCGTCGCGGTGGCGGCCATGGACGAGGTGCTCAAGTTCATCCCGTCGGAGAAGGACGAGGTGCCGCGCGCCGGTTTCTGGTCCGACCGCGGGCGCACGCTCCGCCAGACCGAACCGGGCCGTTTCCGCCGTCGGCGCCTGCTGACGATCCGCAGTTCGTACCGCGACGCGCTCGCCCGCGCGGCGAGCTGATCCGCCGCGACTACCAGTGTGGCGGGGGCGGAGGGCCGCCCCGATCGTCCGGCGGAAGGTCCCAGCCGCGCCTGCCGGTCCGCGGACGCTGGTTCACCAGCACGAACCCGACGGTGGCGAGGCCGAGTATCAGCGCCGCGGCGATCGCCCAGCCGAACACCAGGGCCCGTGACCGCAGCGCGCTGATCCGCGAGGCCAGCGCTGGTTCGCTGGACTCGGCGGCGGGCACGGCCGGGCCGGGCGCCTTCACCGCGGAGTGGTCCGCCGACGGCACGGTCGGGGCGGGGGACGCCGACGGAGCGCTTCCGCCCTGGTTGGTGGCGGGGCTGCTCAGCAACGGGTTGCGGTTGACGGCCGGAACCGGCTCGCTGAGCGCACCGACCGGGTCGACGATGCCGAACCCGTACTGGCTGTCGCGGCCGGGAGTGCCCTCGTCATCGGCGGTGCTGATCAGCCGGTTGACGACGTTCGCCGCGGTCAGGTCGGGGTAGCGGGACCGGATCAGCGCGGCCGTCGCGCTCACCATCGGAGCGCCGAAGCTGGTGCCCTGCACGCGCCAGTACCCGTGGTCGAGCCCGGCGGCGGTGAGTTCGGTCGACGGCGCGGCGAGCACGGTCTCCGGACCCTGCAGCGAACCGGTCCAGAACCCCCCGGTGCGCAGCACCCCGGAGACCGCGACGACACCCGGCTCGCGCGCGGGGTGCCAGACCTTCGCGCCGCGGTCGTTGGAGAGGTTGCCGTCGCAGGCCACCACGACGACGTCCTTGGAGAACGCGTAGGCGATCGCGTCGCTGAGCACCTTCGCGGTGTCGGCGCTGCCCAGCGACAGGTTGATCACCTCGACGCCGCGGTCGACCGCCCACCGCACGGCCTTGGCGATCGTCGCCGCCGAGTCGTACTCGTTGCGCGGGTCGAGCACCCGGATCGGCAGGATCTTCGTCCGCGGAGCCAGGCCGACGACGCCGTCCTCGTCGTTCCGCCCGGCGATGAACGCCGCGACCGCGGTGCCGTGCCCGACGACGTCGGTGCGGCCGTCGGTCGTACCGTCGACGAAGTCGGTTCCGGGGAGCACCTGGCCGACCAGGTCGGGGTGGGTGGCGTCGACGCCGGAGTCGATGACCGCGACCGTGACGCCCCTGCCGGTGGAGTACTGCCAGGCCGACGTCGCCTGCAGGAACGACAGCTGCCACTGCTGGTCGCGCACGGTGTCGGCAGCGGCGGGAGCGGCGCCGGGCACCACCGTGCCGGCGAACGTCAGCGTCGCGAGGAGGCCGGCGAGCAGACGCCTACGGGTGCGCGGCAGCACGAATCGCCGCTCTGCCGTCCGGTCGCGCACCCGATCTCCGCCGTTCGCCCGAGCGGAGGGTGTCTCCGCCGCTGACCATCGTGTTGTCGCTTGACACGGTACGGCGAAACAACACCCCGTGCCTCGTCGGTCCCGAGAGGCGTACTCCCAGCACGCCAGGCAGACTGGAGGTAAGCACGCGGCCAGCGTCCGGGACGGAAGAGGCTTTCTTGGTGTTCGCCGACACAGACAGGGCTGATTCGGACGCACTCGCCTGTGAGCAACCGCATACCGGCGATCGGCCGGTCGGGCCGTTGATTTCACCCGTCCAGGTGACCGACGACGAGCTGATAGTCCTGCTCGACGACGCTGGACGGCCGATCGGAACCGCTCCGAAGCTGGCCAGCCACCACCGTGACACGCCGCTGCACGCCGCGTTCTCCAGCTACGTCTTCGACCGCGACGGGCGCTTCCTGCTCACCAGGCGCGCGCTCACCAAGAAAACCTGGCCCGGCGTCTGGACGAACTCCTGCTGCGGGCACCCCGCACCGGCGGAAGAGCCGGTGGCCGCGGTGCGGCGTCGGCTGCGGCACGAGCTCGGGCTGGCCGTCGAGATCGCCGAGATCGTGCCGCTGCTGCCCGACTTCCGCTACCGCGCGGAGCTGGACGGCATCGTCGAGAACGAGATCTGCCCGGTGTTCGGCGTCCGGGTCGACGCGGAACCGGTCCCGAACCCGGACGAGGTCGAGGAGTACCGCTGGGTGGACTGGACGCGGTTCACCGCGGACGCGCTGGCCGGCCACGCCGAGGTCGGCCTGTCCCCCTGGTCCCTTCTCCAGCTCGCCGAGCTGGAGAAACACCCCGCGGTGGACGCGCTACGCCTTGGCCCAGCGCAGTAGCTCGCCGGTCACCCGCTCCGGTTGCTCGGACTGCGGGAAGTGCCCGACGTCGTCCAGTACCTGCCACTCGTAACCCGCGGTCACGTACCGGCCGGAGCCCTGCGCGGTCCGCGGGAGCAGGTAGGCGTCCTCGGCGCCGTGGAGTTGCAGCGTCGGCGCGGTGATCGGCGCTTGCATCAGCTTCGCGTACCGCCAGCCGGTCGGGCGGGTCAGCGACCGCAGCGACCACCGGTAGTACTCCATCGCGCAGAACGCGGCCTGCGGGATCCGGATCGCCGTCCGGCAGGCCTCGGTGTACTCGGCGTAGTCGTCGGTCTGCTGCCAGCGCCCTCCGGCCCACTTCTCGAACAGCGCGCCGACGTACGCCGCGTCGTTCGCGGTCACCCGGTGCTCGTAACGGGGGGTCTGGAACGCGAACAGCGTGCGGCTCGCGGCGAGCTGCCCGCGCGGGTCGCTGGCGATCGCCGCCCGAAGCCGCAGCGGGTGTGGTGAGCCGAGGATGACCATGCGGCGGACCTGACGCGGATGGAACGCCGCGGTCGCCCAGGCGAGCGCGCCGCCCCAGTCGTGACCGACCAGCATCGCGTCCCGCTCGCCGAGGGCCCGGATCAGACCGCTGACATCGCTGGCGAGCGTGAACCCGTCGTAACCGCGGGGCGGTTTGTCGCTGGCGCCGTAGCCGCGGAGGTCGACCGCAGCGACCCGGTAGCCGGCCTCGGCCAGCGGCTCGATCTGATGTCTCCACGTCCACCAGTACTCGGGGAAGCCGTGCAGGAGCAGCACGAGCGGCCCTGCTCCAGCCTCCACGACATGGAACCTGCTGCCGTTGGCGCTGACGAAGCGGTGGCTCCACGGTCCGTCATGGAGAACGACCACGTCGTCCGGCGGGTTGGCCATAGCGGCCAGCGTAGAGCGCCCAGCGGCGCTGCCGAGGTCCTCGACCCCGAGGTTCATTCCTGAGTAGCGAGCGGTGACGCTCAGTCACTGGCGGCGCCGATCCGCGTACATTCTCCGGGGAGGGGTCGACCTGGGAGGATTTCTCAGTGCTCACAGCCGTGCTGGCGTGCACGTTTCTCACGCTAACTGCGCTGACAGCCTCTACCCTGACGACCCGGGGAGAGGAAGGTTTCCGTGATCGACGTGTACGCGCCAGTTGAGGTTCCCCGGTGCCCGGACTGGACGATGTCGTGGGACGCCGACCCGCCGGGGAGGGCCGCTTTCGCCGTCGATGACGGCGAGCAGACGTTGCTGTTGGCGACCGACGGACGTCGGGTACGGATGGTGGGGGCCGAGCGCCTGGAGGACCCGGGGCAACTGTCCCCGGACGGTACCCGGTTGGCGCTCGTCGTCGACCGGCCGGTACCCACCGTCTCGGTGCTCGACCTGCGGGACGGTAGCCGTCGGGGGTTTCCGGCCACCGTGCGCGGTGCCGAGGTGCTGTCCTGGCTACCCAGCGGTCGACGCCTGCTCTACGGCAACGACGAGGGGATGTACCTGCTCGACCTGGAGACCGGGCGGAGCGACGCCTACGACCTGTCCGGCGAAGAGCCGCGCGAGGTCGCGGTGGCGCCGGAGGGTGCCCGGATCGCGGTCGACGTGGGGGCGTACGTGCGGATCGCTCCGCTCGCGGGCGGCCCGCCGGTGCGCGTCCCGCTGCCCGAAGACGCCGCGCTCGGCGCTCACGGTTGGTCACCGGACGGCCGGATGCTGGCGGTCGGCCGCGAGATCACACCGTCCCGCGACCAGCGGGGTGGGTTCGACCTGGTGATCACCGCGCTCGACACCGAGCGGGGATTCCGGCCGGCCGCGCAGGTGAGCGTCGTGGGGGTCGTCGCCGGTGCGTTTGTCGGGTGGCGCTCGATGAACTCGATCCTGCTGCTCGAGCGGCGGTTCGAGGAGCCGTTCCGGCTCGTCGTACGCGCGCTCGACGGGCAGGAGATCGAGACGCTTGCCCGCCTGCACGGATCGGTGTGGGAGGTCCGCGCCGCAGCCGGCCTGCTGGAGGTCGTGCGGCCGAACCTCGATGGCGACGTCGTCGACCTGGGTGTGCCGCCGCGGTGGCAGCGCATGACAGGTGCGATGCGCGGCGCCTTCCGTAAAGAGCGCGGCTACCCGTCGGCGGGTTCTGCGTAGGGGCCCGGCTAGCGGCCTGCGATGGCGCGCTGCCGGACGTCCCCATAGCCGTAAACGGAAGCGGCCCCGGCGGAGAACCGGGGCCGCTTGCGGACGAGCTTCAGTCCTCCTTGCCGGCGTTGCCGGACAAGCCTGCGCTGATCAGGTTCATCACGGTCGGGTCCGCGAGCGTCGTGACGTCGCCAAGCGAACGGTTCTCGGCGACGTCGCGCAGCAGGCGGCGCATGATCTTGCCCGAGCGCGTCTTGGGAAGCTCCGGCACGACCAGGATCTGCCGCGGCTTCGCGATCGGTCCGATCTCCCTGGCGACGTGCTGGCGCAGCTCGGCGGCCGGGTCGGTGCCCTGCTCCGCGTCACCACGCAGGATCACGAACGCGACGATGCCCTGACCGGTCGTCGGGTCGGTCGCGCCGACGACCGCGGCCTCGGCCACCGACGGGTGGCTGACGAGGGCCGACTCCACCTCGGTCGTGGAGATCCGGTGCCCGGAGACGTTCATGACGTCGTCCACGCGGCCGAGCAGCCATAGGTCACCGTCGTCGTCCTTCTTCGCCCCGTCGCCGGCGAAGTAGTACCCCTGGTCGGCGTAGCGCGACCAGTACGTCTCCTTGTACCGCTCGTCGTCGCCCCAGATGCCGCGCAGCATCGACGGCCACGGCTCGGTGAGTACCAGGTACCCGCCGCCGCCGTCCGGTACCGGCTTGCCGCCCTCGTCGACCACCTCCACCGAGATGCCCGGCAGCGCCCGCTGCGCGCTTCCCGGCTTGGTCTCGGTGACGCCGGGCAGCGGCGAGATCATGATCGCGCCGGTCTCGGTCTGCCACCAGGTGTCCACGATCGGGCAGTTGTCACCACCGATGTGGTGGCGGTACCAGATCCACGCCTCGGGGTTGATCGGCTCGCCCACCGAACCGAGTAGCCGCAGCGTGGACAGGTCGAACTTCGCCGGGATGTCAGCGCCCCACTTCATGAACGTGCGGATCGTGGTGGGCGCCGTGTACAGGATCGTCACCTTGTACTTCTGGATGATCTCCCAGAAGCGGCCCTGGTGCGGTGTGTCCGGAGTGCCCTCGTACATCACCTGCGTGACGCCGTTCGACAGCGGCCCGTAGACGATGTAGCTGTGCCCGGTGACCCAGCCGATGTCGGCGGCACACCAGTAGATGTCGGTCTCGGGCTTCAGGTCGAAGACCGCGTGGTGGGTCCACGACGCCTGGGTGAGGTAGCCACCGCTGGTGTGCAGGATGCCCTTCGGCTTCGCGGTGGTGCCGGACGTGTAGAGGATGAACAGCGGGTTCTCGGCGTCGAACGTCGCGTGCTCGTGCTCGGTCGGCTGCCGCTCGACGATGTCGTGCCACCAGACGTCCCGGCCCTCGGTCCACGGCACATCCTCGTTCGTGCGCTTCACCACGAGGACCTTCTCGACGCCGGTGCCCGCGATCGCCTCGTCCGCAGCGGGTTTGAGCGCCGACGGCTTACCGCGCCGGTAGCCGCCGTCGGCGGTGATGACGATCTTCGCCTGGGCGTCGTCGATCCGGTTGCGCAGGCTGTCGGCGGAGAAGCCGCCGAACACCACGCTGTGCGCTGCGCCGAGCCGCGCACAGGCCAGCATGGCGACCGCGGCCTCCGGGATCATCGGCAGGTAGATCATCACCCGGTCGCCGGGGCGCACACCGAGCTCGTGCAGCGCGTGCGCCGCCTGGGCGACGAGCTTCTGCAGGTCGGAGTAGGTGATCGTGCGGGTGTCGCCGGGCTCGCCCTCCCAGTGGATGGCGACCCGGTCGCCGTTGCCCGCCTCGACGTGCCGGTCGACGCAGTTGTAGGCGACGTTCAGCTTGCCGCCGACGAACCACTTGGCGAACGGCGCGTCCCACTCCAGCGCGGTGTGCCACGGTTCGGACCAGGACAGGCGGCGAGCCTTGTCCTCCCAGAACTCGATCCGGTCGTCGCGAGCCTCTTCGTAGGCGTTCGCCTTGACGTTCGCCGCCTCGGCGAACGCAGCCGGCGGCGGGAAGGTGCGCTCTTCGCGGAGCAGGTTCGAGAGTGTGGCCTCGGAAGAGGCTTCTTCGGTCATGTGCGGAACCTCCTCAGTGAATTCTTTTCGACCGGTGCCTGCTGAGGCGGTCATCCTCTGCGCAGGCCGGAGGTCGAAAAGAGTCCAGTTGTGCCGGCGGCCACACTCAACCTAGTGCGGAGGACAGCGCTGCACAGCAGGTGGGAGCAGGACGCGGCGTTGAGCGGCACGGTTGCGGCGGTCGGCGGTCCACCACTCGGATTCAACCCTGTGGGTGGACTGTGACACCATCCGGTGGATCCCGGGTCGGTCAGGTGACCGGCAAGACCGGAAGTGGCTTAGCGTCCCGGCGGGTCCGCAACCAAGCACGTGGCCCGAGCCGGACTGGAGGACAGGGATGCGCGGGCGGCCGGTGCTGGTGGTCCTTGGGGTGTCGCTCCTCGCGGTGCTCCTCTCGGTGGGCGCGGGCTTCGGCTCTGCCGCGCTGGTCGGCGACGACGACGGCACGGAGCGGTTCGCTCGCCCGTCGTACCCGGCGAACACCGACGTGTTGCCGGAGCTGATCGCGGAGGCGTCGGACTCGGCGCCGGGGCGGTCGATCATCCTGGCCGACGGCGGGACCGGGCTGTTCAGCTCCGGCTACGTCCTGTTCGCCGCTGATACCGACGCGGTGCGCGGCGTGTCCGAGATCGACGAGCGGATCGGATCGGACAACTACTCGGTCACGACTCAGCTGGCGCCCGACGGCAAGCGGTTGGCGGTCGGCGACGCCAGCGGTTCGTTCGGCGATGTTCTGGTGGTGGACCTCGAGACGGGCGTCGCGCGGGGATACCCGGTCTTGGGGGGAAAGACCGGTTGGGTCGAGGTACTGGCCTGGTCGCCGGACGGAAAGCGGCTGGCGTTCTCCACCGACGGCTTGGGCATCCTCGACGTGGAGAGCGGCAAGGTGACGCGGGTCGCGGCCCCCAGTACGGGTTCCACGCCGAAGACCGAGTTGCTCCCGGGCGAGCAGCCGATGCCTGACGGGGACGGCGTGGCGCCCAAGACGTTCGAGACGGTGAGCGGTGCTCAGGCCGCGTTCTCGCCGGACGGCCGCTCGATCGCCTACGACGACGGCGTCAACGTCGAGGTGTACGCGGCCGACGGAACGGGCTCTCCGACGTTGATCACCGACAAGGCGGTCTGGCTGGCCGGTGCCGCGGCGTGGTCGCCGGACGGGAAGCGTCTGCTGGTGACGCGGGACGAGCTGACGGCCACCGACGGTGCGACGTCGCTGCTCGCGATCGACGTCGCAACCCGGACGGCGACGCGGGTGGCGACGTTCGACTACCTAGACTTCAGCGCGCCGATGCCGGTCGGGTGGCGTGGACCCGACGAGGTGTTGCTCTCCGGCGCCGATGAAGAGAGCGCGCTGGTGGTGGACGCCTACGGGCTCGACGGGACGCAGGGCGAGCGGCTGATCACGTTCGGATACTCGACGTACTCGGCGCAGTTCGCCGCCGGGCTGATCGGGTCCGCGGTGGCACGGGACGGTGGGTTCTCGGGTGGTCCGACGCCGACCTGGTTCCGGGCGTCGGTCGGGGTCGTGTCGGGGCTCGCGTTCGCGCTGGTGTGTGCGATCGCGGGGGTGGCGATCGGGGTGCCGCTGGTGATGCGGCGGCGGGCTGCGAGGCGGCGGGTGAGCCCGGTGCCGCTGGTCTACCCGGTGACGCCGGGCGGGTTCGCGCCGCCGGGCGGGTTCGCGCCGCCGTTCCCGACGTTCGCTCCCGGTGGCGGGGTTCGTCCGGGCCCGGGTGTGCCGGTTGGGCCGGGCGGGTTCGGTCGGCCGGGCGGGGGCGCCGGTGGCGTGCCGGTGGCGGCATGGCCGCCGCCCGTAGTCGCACCACCGTCCTCGGCCGCGCCGCCGTCCTCGGCCGCGCCGCAGTCGCCGTCCTCGGCCGTGCCGCCCTCGGCGGCTCCGCAGTCGCCGGCAGGGCCGCAGTCGCAGGCGGGGCCGCAGTCGGCGGCTGGCGCGCCGGCGTCGGATTGGGCCCTACCGCGCTGATCGCGCAGCCGTCCGGATACGGTACGTACCGTGCCGGATCCCCTCGCCCCGCTGCTCGATCTGCCCGACATCGCCGACGCGGCAGCGGACGCCCGCAAGCAGATCGACCAGCTCTTCGGGCACCAGGTCCTGCGTCGTAGCTCCGGGCCGGTGAGCGTCGAGGCGGCGTTGCGTGGAGCCCACGCGTCGGCGGCGCTCGAGGGCGCCCGCTACGACCTCGAATCGGTCCGCGCGGGCGCGGTCACCGACCCGGTCGTCCAGGGGTCGCTGCGGGTCGCCGGAGCGATCGGCTCCCTCGTGGATGTGTGGACCAAGGCACCGCTACAGGCCCTCGCCCGCCTGCACGTTCTCGCCGCGCGTGACGTCCTGCCGGTCGAAGCGCTGGGCCGCCCACGCGCCGACCCGGAGGTGGCCGCTCGGCTCTCCGCGCTGGGCGACCTGGTCGCCGGCGGCACCGACGCCCCCGCCGTCATCGTCGCCGCGATCGTCCACGGCGAAATCCTGGCGCTCGCACCGTTCGACGGACCGGGCGGCCTGGTAGCCCGCGCCGCGGCCCGTCTGACGCTGATCGCCAAGGGCCTCGACCCCAAGGCCGTATCGGTGCCGGAGGCCGGTCATCTGGCCCGCGAACCGGAGTACATCGGAGCGGCCAACGCGTACGCCACCGGCACGGCCGACGGCGTCCGCTCGTGGCTGAAGCACTACTGCGCCGCTGTCGCGCTCGGGGCCGACGAAGGCTTCGCGATCTGCGAGGCGATGAGCTGACCCGCGCTCAGCCGCGCGGCGGCGGGTAGTAGGCGCCGGGCGGCGCCGAACCCGGCCCATATCCGTTCGCCGGGTTGGGCGTTGAGTGCGGGAACGGGGGCGCGGATGCGGGCCCGCCGGGTGTCGGCTGCGGGAACGGGGGCGCGGATGCGGGCCCGCCGGGTGTCGGCTGCGGGAACGGGGGTCCGGACGGCATCGTGACAGGCGCCGGTCCGCCGGACATCGGGACCGGTCCGGCGGGTGCGGGCCCGTCGGGCGTCCGCTTGGAAAAGACGTTCCGGACGCCGTCCGGAAGCGGCCAAACCACCGCGCCACCCGCACCGCGGGCCGTGAGCACGGTCCCCACCAGCAGGATGAGCGCAGCCAGCATCATCAGGTATCCACCGCTGGCCAGCGACAGCGTGGAGTCGACCATCACCCCGGCCTCGGTGAGCTGCGGCCGATCGTCTCCGAACACCACGGTCTTCGACGAGACGCCGAAGCTGAAGAGGACCAGGAAGCTGAACCCCGCCAGCAGCACGCGGATCTGACCGGCGGAGAGCCCGAACACCGCGAGATAACCGCGGTCGAGGATGCGCAGGACGCCGAGCGCGGCGACGGCCACGGCGGCCAGGATCGCCAACCAGCTGAGCGGGGCGAGGAACGTCCCCGGCGACCAGGCGGTCCACGACGTGGAGATGTCGCCGCGGTTCTTCACCGCGACGAATCGTTCGTCCGTGTACGCGACGAACGGCAGTACCGAGAAGGCCAGCACGAGCGCGCCGCCCAGGACCGTCAGCAGGTCGCCGACGGTCGCGGTGACCGGGCCGGGACGGCCGGCCCGTGCGGTGCCGCGGGCGGTCGGCCCGATCCACCGCCGGTTGTGGGGGATGGGCTCGGTGACGTTCTCCACCGGGGTCGGTGCCACCGGGTGAGCGGGGAGGAACGCCGGCGAACCGCTGTAGGTCGGCGGGGGTGTCGCGCTGGTGTCGTACGTCGGCGGCTGCGGCGCCGGAACCGATTGGACGTCCGGGGCCGGCCAGGACGGTCCACCGTGCAGGTGCAGCGGTGCGGCCTGGTGCGGCCCGGGTTGGGATGGCCCGGGCTGAGGCAGCCCCGGCTGGGGCGGCGCCTGCCGGGGCGGCCCCTGCTGGGGAAGCGCCGGCTGGGGCGGCGCCTGCTGGGGCGGCGACGATTGCGGCGGCGTCGGCATGGGGGGCGTCGGCATGGGGGGCGCGGGCTGCGAGGGACCGCCGAAGGCGGGTCCGGCTAACGACTGCTGACCGAACGGGGCACGGTCTGGGCGAGCCTCGGCAGACCGCGTGCTCGCCGCGGACCAGGGCGCCGACGGCGGGTAGCCGGTCGATGGCCGGTCGGCCAATGGCTGGACCAGCGGCGCGGTCAAGGGGTCCCCTCCACCGAACGGGTCGAGCGGGTCGAGCGCCCGGGGTCCGTCGGACAGTGGACGCGGATCCATCGTGGCGCTCCCCTCGTACCGCCGGTGCCCCACAGCACTGTGAACGGCACTCTGAGCGCAGCATATCGGGCACAGCCCCGCACGTATCTCCGGTCAGCCGGACCTCGTGCGTATCGCGCACATCGTCAGCAACGCGTTTGTACGCGGGTCACAAAGAACGAGGGTTCGCCATGAAAAGGCCCTGACAGCAAGCGGACGGCGCCCCACTACGGGACGCCGTCACGCACAGCAATGCCGGGCTACCAAGCGTGCACCCATATCGACGAGCGCGGATCCCGTCGAATCCGCCTCGACGCGCCTCGCGCGGCTGGTCGCGCGTGGGTACCCGGAGCTGTGCCCGAGCTTCGTCCGTCGGATGTGCCGATCGAGCGGAGCCCGTGACCTCTTTCTACGCCGCTTCTCCGGGCTACGGAAGGGGTCCTGAGCAGTACGTTCATACTCCGAAGCCGCCCGGTTTCACCCCGCGGCGGACACCGCAGGCGCTGACGCTCTGTTGGCGGCCCGGCTACGTTGTGCTAATCGCGACAGTCTCGACGAATCGGAACGTCCGCGGTGACGGCCGTACCAGACCATCCCCGCCAGTGCCGCTGCGCCGACCCCGAAGCCGACCGCTGCGGTGGCGAGTACCGGCGTCGACGGGCGGACAAAGCGGGTGGGCAGCGTGACCGGCCGGCGGAACACCAACGTCGGCCAGCCGCGTTCGGCGGCGGCCTTGCGCATCCCGCGGTCGGGGTTGACCGCGAACGGATGCCCGACGGTCTCGAGCATCGGGACGTCGCTGACCGAGTCCGAGTAGGCGTAACAGTCGGCGAGGTCGTATCCCTCGCTCTCGGCGAGGTCGCGAATGGCTGCTGCCTTCGCGGGTCCGGCGGCGTAGTACTCGATCTCGCCGGTGTAGTGCCCGTCGACGACCGCCATCCGGGTTGCGACCACCCGGTCGACGCCGAGCAGCGCGCCGATCGGTGCGACGACCTCTTCTCCCGACGTGCTGACGATGACGACGTCCCGGCCGGCGGCGCGGTGCTCGCCGATCAGTGCGGCGGCCTCGGCGTAGATCGTGGGCTCGATGAGCTCGTGCAGCGTTTCGGCGACGATCTGCCGAACCTGGCTGACGTTCCAGCCGGTGATCATCGCGGTGACCGAGTCCCTGATCCGGGCCATCTGCGCTTCGTCCGCACCGGCGCGCTGGAACATCAACTGTGCGTAGGCGCTGCGCAGCATCGCCCGTCGCGTGATGAGCCCGCCCTGGTAGAACGGCCGGCCGAACGCCAGCGCGCTGGACTTCGCGATCACGGTCTTGTCGAGATCGAAGAACGCCGCGCTTCTAGCGGCTGCGGGGGTTACCGTAGTACCGGATTCCGGGCTTAGGGGGTCTGCGGGTAGATGACTACCACTGTCCACATTTGGGAGACCGGCGGTGGGTCGCTCGTCGCCTGCGCTGGCGCTCACGCTCATGGACGGAGTGTATGTCTCGCCCCGCAGCAAGACTCGATTCCGGCGCTGTTCGTCGGCGTCGCGCATCCCCGGCGGGCACCTAGGAAATTTCTTACGGATCTTGTTTCCGGTCGCTCTCGGTTGCAGAATCTGCCCGGGTTGCGCAATGATCAATGGGGGTCTCCGTGCGTGCCGAGAAACGGAGAAGCAGACACGTCATAGACGACTCGGTACTTCCCAGATGCCCTAGTTGACCGCACCCCCCCCGCGGTCATCTGGGCGGGTTCGGCTCGGCCCCCCCGGAGCCGGACCCCGGACGGTCCCCGCCCACCCCCCCGGCGGGGACCGTCCCCTTTCTCTGGGACCCAGCTGTTGGGCGCAGCTCTAGGACACACAGTTCCCGGATTCACATCCGGTATTTCTTGCTGCTTCTCGTATCTCTGCGCGCTCTCGGGCGAATCTGCGCCGAGACATAGCGAAGACCAGGGAAAACAGACTTGGTGACGATTCTCGGGCGATAGCACGTGAGTCGAGTGACGAGCAGTTGTCCACCGGGTTGATCCAGCGCGCGCGAAGCCTGTGGACAACGTTTCCGCAGGCAGTTTCGTTCGGGACGGTGGTCGGGTCGATTTCGCGATCCACCGCCGGAGGAACACATGTCGCCGCCCGAGGCACGACCGCTCGTTTGCGTCCGCGACGCGGAGTTGGCCGACTGTCTGCTCCGCCTCGGCGCCGCCGCAGGCGCGGACGTCGAGGTGCCGGTGGATCCCGTCGGAGCACGGCCACTGTGGAGTGAAGCGCCACTGGTCGTCGTCAGCATGGACGTCGCGGCCGAGTACGCCGCGGCGCGGTTGCCGCACCGCGCCGGGCTGGTCATCGTGGTCGACGAACAGCGAAACCATCCGGACGATCCGATCGTCTGGCGGTTGGCCGACGAACTCGGCGCCGAGCACGTCGTCTTTCTCCCGACCGCCGAGGCCTGGCTGGTTGACCGCTACGCCGAAGCGGTCAATGGCCCGCGGGCGCCGGGGAGGGTCGTCGCGGTCGTCGGTGGGCGCGGTGGTGCCGGGGCGAGCGTCCTGGCCACGGCGCTGGCCGTCACCGCGGCGCGCACCGGGTCACGGGCGATGCTGGTGGACGCCGACCCGCTGGGCGGTGGCCTCGATCTGCTGCTCGGCCGCGAGAACACGGCCGGTCTGCGATGGCCAGACCTCGTCGACACGGCCGGCCGGATGAGCCCGCCGGCCCTGCACGACGCGCTGCCGCGGGTGGGAGAGCTGTGTGTGCTGTCCTGGGATCGCGGCGATGTCCTCACGATCCCGACCGAAGCGGCGGAGGCCGCGTTGGAAGCCGGACGGCGGTGCTCCGACGTCCTGGTGGTCGATCTCCCACGTCGTCCGGATGACGCGGCCGTGCGGGCACTGCAAGCGGCCGACCTGACGCTGCTCATCGTCCCGGCGGAGGTGCGGGCGTGTGCGGCGGCGTCCCGGGTGATGCGCGCCGTGCGTCCGCACTGCGCGCGGCTGGCCTGTGTGGTGAGAGGCCCGGCTCCGGCCGGGTTGCGGTCGGTCGACCTGGCGACCTCCCTGGAGCTGCCGCTGGCCGGCGTTCTGCGCGCCGAGCCCCGTCTGGCCGCGACGCTCGAGCGAGGAGACGTACCGGCGGCCTCCGGGCGCGGGCCGCTCGCCGACTTCTCGCGTCGCCTGCTGGCTGACCTGGGCGTCACGGAGGCGCCGGGATGAGCAGCGCCGACACGTTGACCGACCGCGTACGTCGTCGACTGATCACGCTGGGTCATGCTCCGACACGGGCGGCGGTGGCGACCGCGGTCCGCGCGGAATACGGATCGCCGATCGGCGATCAAACGCTGGTGACGCTCACCGCGCGGTTGCACGCCGAACTCGTCGGCGCCGGTCCGCTGACGGCTCTGCTGGCCGACGCCGCGGTCACCGACGTTCTGGTCAACGGCCCGCAAGAGGTGTGGGTCGATCGTGGTGCCGGCCTCCAGCGAGTCCACTGTGACCTCGGTGATGACACGGCGGTGCGTCGACTTGCGCAACGGCTTGCGGCCGCGTGCGGACGCCGGCTGGACGATGCTTCCCCGTTCTGTGACGCACGGCTTCCGGACGGGACCCGGTTGCACGCGGCGCTGCCGCCGGTGGCGGTGGCCAACGTCCACCTCTCGCTGCGGACGTTCCGGCCGCGGGGCTTCACGGTCGACGAGCTGGTGGGCGCGGGCACGCTGACGCGCGAATCGGCGGCGATCGCCAGGGCGGTGGTCGCTCACCGGCTGGCGTTCCTGGTCACCGGTGGCACCGGCAGCGGCAAGACGACGCTGCTGGCCGCCCTGCTCGGCGAGGTACCCGGAGACGAGCGGCTGGTCGTCGTCGAGGACGCGACCGAACTCCGGCCGACCCACCCGCACGTCGTCTCGCTGGAAGCCCGCCCGGCCAACGCCGAGGGAGCGGGCGAGATCCCGGTCCGGACGCTCGTCCGGGAAGCGCTCCGGATGCGACCCGACCGGGTCATCGTCGGTGAGTGCCGGGGCGGCGAGGTGGTGGAGCTTCTCGCCGCGCTGAACACCGGTCACCGCGGTGGAGCAGGCACTTTGCACGCGAACGCACTGGACGACGTCCCGGCTCGGATCGAGGCGCTCGGGCTCGTCGGCGGGCTGGGGCGGGACGCCGTGCACGCCCAGCTCGCCAGCGCCGTCCAGGTCGTGTTCCACGTCGTACGGCGTCCACCGGGGCCGGGTGGTGCGGGCGGTCGAATCGTCACCGAGATCGGCGTCCTGCAGGTCGACGCCGACGGGCGGGTGGGCGTCGGGCCGGCGTGGCGTCGGGACGGTGGCCCTACGCCCGGGCTCGAACGCCTCCGGGCGTTGCTGACGAATCGGGGTGGTGCGCCGTGAGCAGCGTGCTCCCGGTGGTCGCCGCGTCGGCGCTGCTGCTCGCGGCGGTGTTGCTGGTGGTTCCGGGCGGCGTGCGCGGTCGGCTCCGGGTGGTGGCGCGGCCGGTCGGCGTCGGGCACGCGGGTTCGGCGACGACCGTCCCTCGGTTGCTCGGAGCGCGGCGTCGCCCTGGCGCGGCACGACGGTCCACGACGTCGCTCTTCGGTGTGGTGCTGCTGGTCGCCGCGGTGCTCGCGGTGGCGGTGGCCGGTCCGGTCGGGGGCGGTGCCGTGCTGGCGTACGGGATCGCCGGTCGGCGCGCGTACTCGCGTCGCAGCCGGGCCAGGGCCGACGACACGATCCGGGCGCTCGGCGCCGTCGCTCTCGCTGGGCTGGCCGACGACCTCCGCGCCGGCCGGACGCCGCTCGCCGCGCTGCACGCGGCCGTCGCGGCGCTGGAACGCGGCCCGGTGACGCCGCCGGTCGCGACCGCGCTGGCGGCGATTCGGAGTGCGGTGGTGCGCCATCCACCGGGCGATGTCGTCGCGGCTCTGCGGGCCGTTCCGGGGCCGCTCGCACCGGCGCTGCACCGCCTCGCGGCTGCCTGGACGCTCACCGACTGCGGGATCCCGCTGGCCGAGGTCGTCGGACAGCTGGACGTCGAGTTACGGCGGCTCGGGCGGATGCGGGAACGGGCGGCGGCACGGACGGCATCGGCACGGACGACGGCCCGGTTGGTCGCCGGGCTACCGATCCTGGGTCTCGGCCTTGGACAGCTGCTCGGAGCCCAGCCCTACGCCGTACTCACCGGCACCACCGCCGGCGCCGCGTGTGCGGCGGTCGCGATAGCACTCCACCTCACCGGCTTCTGGCTAGCGGACCGGCTCGGTCGGGTGGTGGTCGAATGAGCGGCTCCAGTGTGGCCGCGGCCGGGGCACTGGTGATCGCGGCCGTCCTGCTGGCCATCGGGCGCTCGGCGCCGCGGCGTCGGCTCCTCCGAATCTCTCGGCATCGGCGCACGACCGGTCGCCCCCGGGTCGACCGGGCGTCGCTGCTGCGCCACGGGACGCCGCTCCTGGCCGGGCTGGCCACCGCTGGGCTGCTGAGTGGGTG
The DNA here is from genome assembly GCF_900143005.1 of Cryptosporangium aurantiacum. Classification (NCBI taxonomy): domain Bacteria; kingdom Bacillati; phylum Actinomycetota; class Actinomycetes; order Cryptosporangiales; family Cryptosporangiaceae; genus Cryptosporangium; species Cryptosporangium aurantiacum. The sequence continues at coordinate 659,664 of NZ_FRCS01000002.1, read as the reverse complement.
GGTCGGTGTGGTGGCTGGGGTGCTGGTCGGCCTCGCTACCTGGCGGGTCGTGCGGCGGCTGCCCTCGCCGGAACTCGGCCGCGAACGGGCGGTGGCGGCGGCCGAACTGCCGTACGCGATCGACCTGCTGGCCGCGGTGCTGCGGTCGGGGGCGCCGCTCGACCGTGCGGTGACCGTCGTCGGCGCGGCGATCGACGGACCGCTGGGTCGGCGGTTCACCGAGGTGGGTCGGGCGCTCCGGCTCGGCGTCACCGGGGGAGCGGGCTGGCAGGCGCTCACCGACGTGGTCGGCGCGGACGGGTTCGTGCCTGCGGCGGTGCGGGCTGCCGACAGCGGTGCGGCGTTGGCCGCCACCTGCGTCCGGTGCGCGGCCGATCTGCGCGAGCGTCGGGAGGCCAGAGCCGAAGCGGCGGCGCAGCGCGCGGGCGTGCTCCTGGTGCTGCCGCTCGGATTCTGCTTCCTTCCAGCGTTCGTCCTGGTCGGCGTGATTCCGATCCTGCTCGGGGTGCTCGATGACGTGCTGTCCTGAGCGGCCGGTCGGCACTGTTCCCTGCTCCCGCGTGCGTACGGGGGAGATCCGGTTGCCGGGACGAGCCCGGCCGACGAGAGGAGATGTCCATGCCCCAGACCCCGACCGCACTCGCGCGTCGACAGCGCCCCGCCGGGGGTGCCGGGTGGGTCGCCCGGCTCCGGTTGGCGGGCGAGGCCGGGATGAGCACGGCCGAGTACGCGGTCGGAACGATCGCGGCGGTGGCGTTCGCCGGAGTGCTGCTCAAGGTCGTGACGTCGCCGAGCGTTCAGTCGGCGCTGACCGCGATCATCGCGAAGGCGCTCAAGGGATAGACCGGCGGTCGGCGGGGTCGGTGACCGCGGAGTTGGCCGCGGCCATCCCGGTCGTGGTGTTCCTGCTGACCGCCGGCCTCGCCGCACTCACCGCCACGACGACGCAGCTGCGGTGCGTGGACGCGGCGCGGGAGGCCGCGCGGGCCGCGGCCCGCGGTGACCCCGGTGCCACCGCGGCCGGGCAGCGGGTGGCGCCCGATGGGGCCACCGTGCGACTGGTCCGTGACGGCGAGTTGATCCGGGTCACGGTGTCGGCTCCGCTGCCGGCGGTGGGGTGGGCGTGGTCCGGTCGGATCGTGGCGACCGCGGTCGCCGAGCCCGAACCACCGGCCCTCCCATGATCCGGCCCCGCCAGCTTGAGCCGCATCCCGCGGCCAGGCCGTGTCGCGGGGGTTGCCTGCGCGGCGCTGTGGGCAGCGCTTCGGTGCTGGCGCTGTCCGTCGGCCTCGCGCTCCTCACGGTCGCGCTCGGCTTCCAGGCCGTCGGTGGAGCCGCGGTCGCGCGGCATCGGGCCGGCCTCGCCGCGGACTTGGCTGCGCTGGCCGGTGCGCTACACCTCGCGGAGGGGGCGACCGCGGCCTGCGCCCGCGCCCGCGTGGTGGCCGCGGAGAACGGCGCGGACTTGGTCGGCTGCGCGGTGGTCGGCGCGGATCTCACGGCGACGGTGACCGTCGTGCCGCGTGGTCCCGCGGCACTCGTCGGCCGCGCGTCCGCCCGCGCCCGCGCAGGCCCGGTCGCCCGCTAAGCCCAGCGCGGCCAGCCCCACCGAGCGGGCCGGCGCCCAGGGCGTCCGGCGCAACGGGCCCTGCGCGCCGGGCTCGCCGCCCAGGGCGCCCGGCCCTCCCCGCCGGCCGCGCCGCCCGGCCCTCCGCACCGACCGCGCCGCCCAGGGCGCCCGGCGCAGCCGGCCCTACACGCGGGACTGGCCGCCCAGGCCTACACGCCGGGCGGCGGGGCGATCCGCTTCACTCGGGGACGCGGCCTCCGAAGAAGACCTGCGTCTCGGTCAGCCGACCGTCCCGCACCGTCGCCACCTCAGCGTTGCGGTATCGGCCGCCACCCACCAGCTCGTACTCGTACAGCAGGAACACCTCGTCCGCTCCCACCTCGACCAGGTGCACGATCCGCTGCTCAACGAACCGGTCCGCGGTCGGGAAGCACCGCTCGAGGTACGCCGCCCTGTCGATGTGGTCGTCCTGCGGACTCGTGAACACGTAATCCTCGGCCAGCAACGCCTCGATGGCCGCCCGGTCCTGCGCCTGATACGCGGCCACGGTAGCCCGGACGATCTCTGCGTTCGACATGGCCACATTGTGGCCCGCGCCCGCGCAGCGTGGCCCCCGGTGACTCCCGCGCAGAAAAGCGGCGACTCCCGCGCAGAGAAGCGGCACCGACGAACCGGCGCCTCAGGACGCCGGGGACACGCTGCTCATGTTGAAGTCGGGCACCCGAAGCGACGGCATCGCGGTCCGGTGGAAATAGTCTCCCCACTCGCGTGAGAACGCCGGAACCGTCGTACCGGCCAACGAGAAGCGCGACAGCAGATCGATCGGGCTCTCGTTGAACCGGAAGTTGTTCACCGCCCCCACGACCTCCCCACCCTCGACCAGGTACACGCCGTCCCTGGTCAGGCCGGTGAGCAGCAACGTCTGCGGATCCACCTCGCGGATGTACCAGAGGCAGGTCAGCAGCAACCCGCGATCGACGCCGGCCACCAGGTCGTCGACGCCGCCGGTGGCGCCGGCCACCTCCATGATCAGGTTGCCGACCATCGGGGTGACCGGAAGGCCGGTCAACTCCGCCGACCGCCGGGTCTGCAGCAGCGCGTTGAGCTTCCCGTTGCGGATCCAGTCGGTGGGGCCCAGCGCGAGCCCGTTGTCGAACACGCTGCTCGTCCCCGAGGACGCCCGAGCCAGGACGAACGGCGCGGACTGCAGGCCGGGCATCGTCGGGTCCGAGCGCAGCGTCACCGGCTGCGGCGTCAGCCGCTCACCTACCCGCGTGCCGTCGCCGGGGCGCGAGAACACGGTCCGGCCCTCGTGCGCCGACCGGCCGCCCATCTCCCAGTACGCGTAGATCATGAGGTCAGCCACCGCGGTCGGCGGCAGCACCGTGTCGTAGCGGCCCGGAGCCAGCTCGATCCGCCGCTCCGACCAGGCCAGCCGGCGCGCCAGCTCCGCGTCCAGAGCACCGATCGACACGTCGGAGAAGTCCCGCGTGGCCTGGCCGACCCACGCCGAGCGGGCGAGGTCGGTGGCGACCTTCCCGGTGATGCCGATGTGGCCCTGCGGCTGGACGTGCCGCAACCGCAACCCGGTCGAGGACCCGAGGTAGTAGGTGTCCACTTCGTGCTCGACGAACCCGTAGAGCAGCCGACCGGCTCCCCGCGCGGACCCGAACGCGTCGCCCAGCGCCGGCGCCACGGTGTCGAACACGTCGATCGACGTCTCGACGGGCGGCTCGTCCCAGTCCGCTGCGGCGTCGCCTTCCACCAGCGGCTGGGCGTCGTCCGCGGCACCGTTCCCGCGGGCGGTCTCCTCCGCCGCGCGGACCAGCGCCTCGATCTCGTCGGACGCCACCGCGCTGCGCGACACGGCGCCGCTGGCAACGCCGGTGCCGGTGCCGATCGTCGAGATGACCGTGACTGACCGGGACCGCATCACGCCGTTCGTGGTCAGCGTGTTCGTCGCCCACCGCAGGTTCGCGCTGGTCGACTCGCCGGCGATGACGATGCATCCGTCGCTCTTCGCGAGAGCGAGCGCCTGCTCGACGATGTCCTGCGGCCGCAGCGCGCCACTTCCCGACCCGGCGCTCATCGGCCGCCCTCCTGCACCGTGTTGAGGATCGAGACGTTGCGGAACAGCGCGCTCGGGCAGCCGTGCGATACCGGCGCGACCTGGCCCGGCTGGGCCTTACCGCAGTTGAACGCACCACCGAGCCGCCAGGTGGACGGGCCGCCCACGGCCTCCATCGAGCCCCAGAAATCCAGCGTGTTGCTCTGGTAGGCCACGTCGCGGAGCTGCCCGACCAGCGCGCCGTTCCGGATCTCGAAGAACCGCTCGCCGGTGAACTGGAAGTTGTAGCGCTGCATGTCGATCGACCACGACTTGTCGCCGACGACGTAGATGCCACGTTCGACGCCGCTGATCAGGTCCGCGGTCGAGACGTCGGTGGCGGCCGGAGCGAGCGACACGTTCGCCATCCGCTGGATCGGCACGTGGCCCGGCGAGTCCGCGTACGCGCAGCCGTTCGAGCGCGAGACGCCCAGCTCGGAGCCGAGCAACGCGGCCATGCGCCGGTCGAGCTGGTAGCCGACCAGCGTCCCCTTCCGGACGATGTCCCAGCTCTGCCCGGCCACACCCTCGTCGTCCCAACCGACCGTGGCCAGCCCGTGCTCGACGGTCCGGTCACCGGTGACGTTCATGACGTCCGAGCCGTACCGGAGCGTCCCGAGCTTGTCCGGCGTGGCGAACGAGGTACCCGCGTAGTTGGCTTCGTAGCCGAGCGCGCGGTCGAGCTCGGTGGCGTGGCCGATCGACTCGTGGATCGTCAGCCAGAGGTTCGACGGGTCGATGACCAGGTCGTAACGGCCCGCCTCGACGCTCGGCGCGGCCATCTTTGCGGCCAGCAGCTCCGGCAGCTCGGCGAGCTCGGCATTCCAGTCCCACCCGGTACCGGTCAGGTACTCCCAGCCGCGTCCGACCGGCGGCGCGAGGCTGCCCATCGTCTCGAAGCGGCCGCCGTCGGCGTCCACCGACAGTGCCTGGATGGTCGGGTTGACCCGGACGCGCTGCTGGGTGACGACGGTGCCCGCGGTGTCGGCGTAGAACTTGCCTTCGAGTACCTGGGACAGCCCGGCGGTCACGTGCGTGATGCCGTCGGCAGCCAGCAGCCGCTGCGAGTACTCGGCGAGCAGCGCGACCTTCTCCTGCTCCGGCACGTCGAACGGGTTGACCTCGTAGGAGGAGACCCACTGGACGTCCCGGTAGACCGGTTCGTCGGCCAGCTCGACCCGCTCGGTGCTCATCCGGGCGCTCACCTTCGCGACCCGCACCGCGGTTTCGGCGGCCGCGACCACGGCGTCGACGTTTAGGTCGACGGCGGCCGCGAAACCCCAGGCACCGTTGTGAACGACCCGGACGGCGAAGCCGACGTCCTCGCCGTCGTGGCTGCCTTCGAGCCGGCCGTCGCGGAGCGAGAGGCCCTGCGACCGCAACCGTTCCAGCCGGAAGTCGGCATGGCTGACGCCGAGCTCGCGGGCCCGCTGGAGCGCGGCGTCGGCGAACGCCGCGCGGGGCAGGTCGAGGAAACGCTGATCCATCTCGTGCGGCACCCGAACGACACTAGTGTGCGGCCCGTCCAGGGGGCGAGTCTGACAGCCGCGCGCCCTGGGACGGGCGCCGGCGCCGTAGCCCGGAGTCGGCTCAGTACGGGCGGTGCTGCGGGCCCGCGTAGGGGTCGTTGTCCGGGTACGAGTGACCGCCACCGCCGCCGGACTGGTACACAGTCCCGCTCGGGCGCGGCTCCTCCCGGTACGGATCGACCGTCGGGTACTCCTCGGTCCGCTGATCCATCGACGGGTACGCGTCCGTCGGGTGGTTGTCGCCGCGGTACGGCTCGGGCGGCCGGTGCCCGGCGTACGCGTCCGGGGAAGCGGGCGGGTACGGGTCGGGCTGATGGCTCTCGGCGCGGGCCCGTAGGGCCGCCTCCTCCTGCCGCGCGGCTTCCTCGCGGCGGGCCGCCTCGGCCCGCTCCCAGGACGAGATCTCCTCCTGCCGACGGGCCGCCGCCTCGCGTTCGGTCTCGCGCGGGTCCACGTCCTGGCGGGCGCGCGGATCCGATTCGCGGGCATCGTCCGGCTCACGCTTGGCGCCGGCGAGCGCGGCCTTGTTCGCCTTGCGCTCCCGCCTGCGGCGCTTCGACACGCTGAAGCCCCATCGCATGAACCAGAGGCCCAGCATGAACAGGATGCCGATCGCGACGCCGATTAGGACCAGCGTCCGACCGTTGAGGTTCGGAATGTTGAGTCCGAAGAAATGGACGTTCGCCGTGTCGCCCGGCTGCAATGCCAGCCCCACCCCGAGGGCGATCGCCACTGCGGCGAGCAGCAGGCCCAGCAGAACCATGGTCCGCGTCCTCTCCGAATCAGCCCGGTTCCTCAGCAACCGACCCGTCGGCTACCGAGGGTGTGACCCCCCGACCTGGAGGCCAAACGTACTCTGTTGAACCGCCGCGCGCCGCACGCGGTCGACGACTGCTGTCAGCAACCGGACAGCACCTGCTTTGTCCAGTGGATCATTGCCGTTGCCACATTTGGGCGAGTGCACGCAAGAGGGGCAACCGGCCGCACAGTCACAATCGGCAATGGCGTCCCGGGTCGCCGCGAGCCAGTCGACCGCCGCCGCGAACCCGCGCTCCGCGAAGCCAGCACCGCCCGGGTGGCCGTCGTAGACGAAGACCGTCGCGAGCCCGGTGTCCTGATGCGACGCGGTCGACAGGCCGCCGATGTCCCACCGGTCGCAGCTGGCCACCAGCGGTAGCAACCCGATCGCTGCGTGTTCCGCCGCGTGTGCCGACCCTGCGACGTCCAACTCCTCGAGCTCCGCCTCGGCCAGCACCGACTCGTCGAGCGTGTACCAGACCGCCCGGGTGCGCAGTTGCTGCGGCGGCAGGTCGAGCGGCTGCTCGTCCAGTACTTCACCGGTGACGATCCGCCGCCGGAGGAACGACACCACCTGGTTGGTGACGTCGACCGTCCCGAAGCAGAGCTGGACGCCGTCGACCTCGACGCGCTGCTCCACCGAGACGACGTCCAGGTCGGTGACGTCTCGGGACTGCGTGTACCAGTCCGGCTCCGCGCGACGGACGAGCGCCACCAGGTTGTCCAGGTCGAGTTCCTCGACGACGAACGTCTCGCCGCGGTGCAGGTGCACCGCCCCGGTGTGGACGCTCGACGGCGCCGACCCGGCGTCGACGGTGCCGAGCAGCCGACCGGTCGCCGCCTCGACGATCGACACCGGCTCGCCGCCGGTGCCGCGGAGGTCGGCGTCCGGACGGCCCCGGGACGTCCAGTACCAACCGGCCGGCCGACGGCGCAGCACCCCGGCCGCGACCAGGCCCTCCAGCGCGGCGCGCGCCGCGTCGCCGCCGAACAGCGGCAGGTCGGCCTCGGTGAGCGGCAGCTCGGACGCCGCACACGCCAGCTGCGGGCCGAGCACGTACGGGTTCGACGGATCGAGCACGGTGGCCTCCACCGGCCGGCCGAACACCGCTCCCGGGTGGTGCACGAGGTAGCTGTCGAGCGGGTCGTCACGCGCGACCAGCACCGCGAGCGCGTCCCGGCTGCCGCGCCCCGCCCGTCCCGCCTGCTGCCAGAGCGACGCGATGCGGCCGGGGTAACCGGTCAGCACGACGGCGTCCAGCCCGGTGACGTCGACGCCGAGCTCGAGCGCGTTCGTGGACGCCAGCCCGAGGAGTTCCCCCGACCGCAGCGCGGCCTCCAACTCCCGGCGATCGTCGGCCAGGTAGCCGGCGCGGTAGGCCGCGACCTGCTCGACGAGCTCGGGCACCGCTTCGGCCAGCGCCCGCTTCGCGCCGAGCGCCACCGCCTCGGCGCCCCGGCGCGAGCGGACGAAGGCCAGCGTCCGCGCCCCGACCGAGACCAGGTCGGCGAGCAGGTCGGCCGCCTCGGCCGTCGCCGTGCGGCGGGTCGGTGCGCCGCGTTCACCGACCACGGGGCTGACCGGCGGCTCCCAGAGCGCGAACGTCGTCGCCCCGCGCGGTGACGCGTCGTCGGTGACGGCCCGCACCGGCGCACCGATCAGCGCACCGGCCGAGCCGGCCGGGTCGGCCACCGTCGCCGACGCGAGGACGAAGACCGGCGCCGACCGGTAGCGCGCGCAGATCCGCCGCAGCCGACGCAGCACGTGCGCGACGTGGGACCCGAACACACCCCGGTACGCGTGGCACTCGTCGACCACGACGAAGCGCAGCCGACGGAAGAACGACGCCCACATGTCGTGCCGGGGCAGGATGCCGCGGTGCAGCATGTCGGGGTTGGTGAGCACCAGGCGGCTGTGTGCGCGCACCCACTCGCGCTCGGTGTCGGGGGTGTCGCCGTCGTAGAGCGCCGGACGGATGCCACCGGGGATGTCGAGCAGCCCGCGCAGTTGGTCGGCGGCGAGCGCCTTCGTGGGGGACAGGTAGAGGGCGGTGGCCCGGTCGTCGGCGAGCAGCGCGGTCAGCGTCGGCAGCTGGTACGCCAGCGACTTACCGGACGCCGTGCCGGTGGCGACCACCACCGACTCGCCGGCCGCCGCGGCCTCGGCCGCTTCGACCTGGTGCGCCCACGGGCGGGTGACCCCGCGCGCGGCGAACGCGTCACGCAGCGGCTGCGGTGCCCAGGTCGGCCAGTCGACGACGACACCAGGCCGCGCCGGGATCCGCTCGACGTGCGTGACCGGGTCGTTCGCCCGACCCGCCCGAACTCGATCCAGCCACGCCTCCGGGCCGCCAGTGATCGACGGGGCCGGGGTTGCTTCGGCGGAAAGTTGGGGAACCACTCAAGCACTGTGCCACGTATGTACGAAGCTTGGCGCCGAGAGATCTGCCCGTTATCGACAGTTCGTAGTGAGATACTGACGGCGGGTAGACACGTCGTGCGTTTGGTCGACCGCAGTACACGTCGGCCGGTGGTTGAATCAGGTCCGAGGTCGGCTCCCAGTGGGGCGGCCGAGTCGGCCGGGCATCCTGGAGGGTCTTCGTGGAGCTGTCGTTGACGACACGAGCCGTGGGACGCCACACGGTTCTCGCGGTCGGCGGTGAGATCGACGTCTACACCGCGCCGCAGCTCCGGGCGGAGCTGATCCGCCTCGCCGACGCCGGGTACGCGCACATCGTCGTCGACATGGAGCGGGTGGACTTCCTCGACTCCACCGGCCTGGGCGTCCTGGTAGGTGCGTTGAAGCGGGCACGGGCGGTCGGCGGGTCGGTGGAGCTGGCCTGTTCCCAGCCGAAGATCCTGAAGATCTTCAACGTCACCGGTCTGGAGAAGGTGTTCGGCATCCACCCATCTGTCGAAGCGGCGGTTGCGGCCGGTTGATGCGCACCGTGAGGTTGGCGTTCTCTCCGACCCCCGCACACGTCCGCACGGCTCGGCTGGTCGCCGTGGCGACGGCGCGGAACGCCGGCGTGGCGGAGGGAGTCCTCGACGAGATCCGGCTCGCCGTCGGTGAAGCCTGTTCACGCGCGGTCGGGCTGCATGTCCAGCACAAACGGTCCGAGCTGATCGAGGTCGAGTTCACCGACGGGCCGCGGTTCGAGGTCGTCGTCCGTGACTGCGCGCCCGCCGATCAGGCGCTGCACGCGGACCTCGCGGTCAGCAACCCGTTCGTCGCGGGCCCGGCGTTCGCCGAGACCGAGTCCGAGGAAGAGGTCGCGGCCGGCGTCGGACTCGCCCTGCTGACCGGCCTGGTGGAAGACGTGACGGTGACGGCCGCCGCCGATCGGGACGGCACCGTAGTCCACATGTCCTGGCCTAAGTAGGGCGGCCCGCCGAGGGGGCGAGCCTGACAGGCGAGCGCGAGGCCTTGAGACCACAGCAAAGGTCGAGGCGGCCTCGCGCTCGACTGCCAGCCTCGTCCTCGGCGGGCTCCAGGTCCGTAGAAAAGCAACGGCGCCTGCGGCGCCTTTGTAAGCAACTGCTCATGGGGACGCTTTGGGCGTGCGCCATCGGAGGCACGCGGCCCCAATAGCACCTAACGGTCACACGATTCGCAACAGGCTCCCTGGTCACGAAGCTCCCATGTGGGTGGAGTCACGCCGCATCCGCACGGACCGATGCGCACGAACCTGATCGATTCCGACGCATCGACGTTCTCCGCGTTATCGCCGGTCAGCAGCGATGTGACTCATCTCGCACCGCAGGTCGCGATGCCAGCTGTGGTCAACGTCACCTAGACTCCCCAAATCCCGGCGGAGAGATCCCCCGTCCCCATTCGTTACCGCCGGGCCCTCAGCGCAGGCTTCTGGTAGAGCGCCTCACCGCGCTCGCCCGTTCAGGAGGACGCATGGAAGGGCCAAACCTCGCCATCGGCGGCGAGGGCGTAGAACTCAGTGGCAGCAACGTGACCTACGTGGTCATCGCCGCCGCGATCGCCCTACTCGCTCTTGGCGTAGCCGCCGCATTGGTGCGCGCGGTGCTCTCTGCCGGTCAAGGCACGACAAAAATGCAGGAAATCGCTGCGGCGGTCCAGGAGGGCGCCGCCGCCTACCTGGCCCGCCAGTTCAAAACACTAGGGATCTTCGTCGTCATCGCGGTGATCCTTCTGTTCGTCCTCCCGGTACCCGGCGACGAGTTGTCGGTGCGAATCGGACGCTCGGTCTTCTTCATCGTCGGTGCGCTGTTCTCGGCGTTCATCGGTTACATCGGCATGTGGCTGGCGACCCGGGCGAACGTGCGGGTCGCCGCGGCGGCCCGGGAGGCCGGCGGGGCGGCAACCGCGATGCGGATCGCGTTCCGCACCGGTGGCGTGGTCGGCTTCTTCACGGTCGGCCTGGGTCTGCTCGGCGCCGCGAGCGTCGTGCTGATCTACAACGGCGACGCGCCGACCGTGCTGGAGGGCTTCGGTTTCGGTGCCGCGCTGCTCGCGATGTTCATGCGGGTCGGCGGCGGCATCTTCACCAAGGCCGCCGACGTCGGCGCCGACCTGGTCGGCAAGGTCGAGCAGGGCATCCCCGAGGACGACCCGCGCAACGCCGCGACGATCGCCGACAACGTGGGCGACAACGTCGGTGACTGCGCGGGCATGGCGGCCGACCTGTTCGAGTCCTACGCCGTGACGCTGGTGGCCTCGCTCATCCTGGGCAAGGTCGCGTTCGGCGAGCAAGGCTTGGTCTTCCCGCTGATCGTGCCCGCGATCGGCGTCGTCACCGCGATCATCGGCGTGTTCCTCACCCGGCTGCGTCCGAGCGACAAGTCCGGGATGACCGCGATCAACCGCGCGTTCTTCATCTCCGCGCTGATCTCCGCGGTGCTTTGCTCGATCGCGGCGTTCGCCTACCTTCCGTCCTCGTTCGCCGACTTCGAAGGCGTCAACGAGACGATCTCGAACCACAACGGTGACCCGCGGGTGCTCGCGGTGGTGGCGGTGCTCATCGGCATCGTGCTGGCGGCCGCGATCCAGCTGCTGACCGGTTACTTCACCGCGGTCGGTAGCCGCCCGGTGCGCGACATCGGTAAGACCGCGCTGACCGGCCCGGCGACCGTCGTGCTGTCCGGCATCACGGTCGGTCTGGAGTCGGCCGTCTACACCGCCCTGCTGATCAGCGCCGGGGTTTTCGGCGCTTACCTGCTCGGCGGCGGCATCACGGTGATCTCGCTGTTCGCGGTCGCGCTGGCCGGTACCGGCCTGCTGACCACGGTCGGCGTCATCGTCGCGATGGACACGTTCGGCCCGATCTCGGACAACGCCCAGGGCATCGCCGAGATGTCCGGCGACATCGACGAGGCCGGCGCGCGGACGCTCACCGACCTCGACGCGGTCGGCAACACCACGAAGGCGATCACCAAGGGCATCGCGATCGCGACCGCCGTTCTCGCGGCGACCGCGCTGTTCGGTTCGTTCACCGACGCGGTGCGCACCTCCGCCGAGGAGGCCGGCCAGCGGATCACCGGTGAGTACGCGGGGGTCTTGGACGTAGCCAACCCGAAGAACCTCGTCGGGCTGATCATCGGTGCGTCGGTGGTGTTCCTGTTCTCCGGCCTGGCGATCAACGCGGTCACCAGGGCGGCCGGCGCGATCGTGTTCGAGGTGCGGCGTCAGTTCCGGGAGATCCCCGGGATCATGGAGGGCACCGGCAAGCCGGAGTACGGCAAGGTCGTCGACATCTGCACCCGTGACTCGCTGCGGGAGCTGGCGACGCCGGGTCTGCTCGCTGTGCTGGCACCGATCGCGGTCGGGTTCGGCCTCGGGGTCGGGCCGCTGGGCGCGTACCTGGCGGGCGCGATCGCGACCGGCACGCTGATGGCGGTGTTCCTGGCCAACTCCGGTGGCGCCTGGGACAACGCGAAGAAGATGGTGGAGGACGGCGCGTTCGGCGGTAAGGGTTCCGCCGCGCACGACGCCACCGTCATCGGTGACACCGTGGGTGACCCGTTCAAGGACACCGCGGGTCCGGCCATCAACCCGCTGATCAAGGTGATGAACCTGGTCGCGCTGATCGTCGCCCCGGCAGTCGTCACGTTCTCCACCGGTCCGGACGAGAACGTCGGCATCCGGGTAGCGGTCGCGCTGGTCGCTACGGCGATCATCGTCGGCGCTGTCATCGTCTCCCGGCGTCGCCCGATCTCGATCGCCGAGGACGGTCAGGAGCAGCCCGCCCCGGCCACCAAGAACGAACCCGTAGGCGTCTGACGCCTCACACGTCGCAGGCCCCGTCCGCAGCAGCGGACGGGGCCTGCGTTCGTTTTAGGCGGGCCGTGCGGGGGGTAGGCGGACGACTGTCAAAAAGAACTCGTCCACCTGGCGGACGACGTTGACGAACTGCTCGAAGTCGACCGGCTTCGTCACGTACGCGTTCGCGTGCAGGTTGTAGCTGCGCATGACGTCCTCTTCGGCCTCCGAGGTGGTCAGCACCACCACCGGAATCCGGCGGAGCGCCTCGTCGGCCTTGATCTCCGCGAGCACCTCGCGCCCGTCCATCCGCGGCAGGTTCAGGTCGAGCAGCACCAGGTCGGGCGTCGGCACATCGCTGTATTCGCCCTCCTTGCGCAGGAAGAGCAGCGCGTCGACCCCGTTGTTGACCACGTGCAGCGAGTTGCGGAGCTTGTGGTCGTCGAACGCTTCCTTGGTCATCAGGACGTCGCCCGGATCGTCCTCGACCAGCAGGACCTCGATCGGAAGGGGTTCGACCTCTGTCACGCGTCGCTCTCCGTTCGTGCCGCGCCGACGCCGGTGGTGGCGGGTTGCGCGTCGACCGGCTCCGTCGGTGACGGTACCGGCAACGTCCAGCGGAACGTCGTGCCGCCGCCGGACGACGCCTCGGTGTCGAGCCAGATCCGGCCGCCGTGATGCTCGATGATCTTCCGTACCATCGCCAGCCCGATCCCGGTGCCGTCGTACTGCTCCTTGCCGTGCAGGCGCTGGAAGATCACGAACACGCGCTCGGCGTACTGCGGCTCGATCCCGATGCCGTTGTCGCTGCACACGAACTCGTAGACGTCGCCTTTTTGCTCCACGGTGATCCGGATGCGCGGCGCGGCCATGCCGTGGAACTTGATCGCGTTGCCGATGAGGTTCTGGAAGACCTGGGTCAGCAGGATCGGGTTGCCGTGGACGCGGGGCAGCGAGTCCGCCTCCACCACCGCGTCGCTCTCCTCGATAGTGCTGCCGAGGCTGGTCAGCGCCCGGTCGAGCACGCTGTCGAGCGAGATGTCCTCGAACTCGCCGGTGGTGCGGCCCACCCGGGAGAACGCCAGCAGGTCGTTGATCAGCCGCTGCATCCGCTTCGCGCCGTCGACGGCGAAGTCGATGTACTGCTGGCCGCGTTCGTCGAGCTGGCCGGAGTAGCGCCGGGACAGCATCTGGCAGAAGCTCGCCACCTTGCGCAGCGGCTCCTGGAGGTCGTGCGAGGCGACGTACGCGAACTGCTCCAGTTCGGTGTTGGATCGCTGCAGGTCCGCCGTCTGAGCCGCGAGCTGGTCGGTCTGCTCCTTGAGGCGGTCCTGGGCGGCGACCGCGGTGGAGAGCGCGGCCACCAGCGAGGACCGCATCGCGTCGACGTCGGCGGCGAGCCGGTTGATCTCCTGCGGCCCCTCGACCGTGACCTTGTGGGTCAGCGCACCACCGACGACCTGCTTGGTCTCCGCGCCGATCCGCTCCAGCGGCTGCAGCACCCAGCTGCGCAGCGCGCGCCACAGGATGACGCCGGCGATCAGGACACCGACCAGCGCCAGGATGCCCACCACGATCAGCGTCGTGATCGCGGTCTCGAGGTCGTCGTAGACCTCGTTGCGCACCACCGTGAGGTCGTTCTGGAAGGTCGTGATGGCCTGTCGGACGGCGTCGAAGAGGACCTTGCCCTCGTCGTCGTCGCCGATGTTCGGCGGCTGTCCGGCCCGCACCGAGGCGATCAGCGGCTCGGCGTACTGGGTGCGCCAGGCGGCGATCGCGGCGTCGATCCGGTCGAGGTCCTGCGCGAGCTTCTGGTTGTCACCGATCCTGATCCGCAGGCTCTCCAGGTACTGCCGCTGCTCCTTCTGGCCGTCGTAGTACGGCTGGAGGAAGTCCTGCTGCTCGGTCAGCACGAAGCCGCGGACGCCGGTCTCCTGGTTGAGCAGCGCGGCCTCCAGCTGGTACCCCGAGATCCGGGCCGGGCCGACGCGTTCGAGCAGGTCGTCGTTGCGGCTGATCGTGCGGCCGAGCGCCGTTGCGGCGAGGCCGGCGACGATCGTCGTCAGCACCCCGACGACGACGAACGTGATGAGCAGGCGGCGGCGGAGCGTCCACTCGCCGGTGCGAGGGCTCACCGGGGCTCCCCCTCGCCCGACCGGTGGGAGAGCACGACCAGCGCCGCGTCGTCGGCCAGCGCACCGCCGTTGCGTTCCTCGACGGCGTCCAGCAGCGCCTCCGGCCAGCTGTCGGTGACCGGCAAATCCGCACGACGCTGGGCGATCAACTCCACGAGCCCCTCCTCACCGAGCCGATCCGGCCCGTTCCCGGTGCGGGCTTCGAACAAACCGTCCGTGAACAGCAGCAGCGCCCACGACGGCGGGAGCTCGAGCGGCACCGCGGGCCAGCGCCCTTCGGGGAGGAACCCCAGCGCCGGGCCGCGCGGACCCATCGGCAGCTGGTCGACGGCGTGCTCGCCGGAATCGGTGATCAGGATGGGGGACGGGTGCCCGGCGAGGTACATCTCGGCCGAGTGGCGGTCGGGGGCGATCACGACCATGCAGACCGTGGCGAACGCGAACGGGCTGTGCCGCTCGCGCACGACGAGCGTGTCGAGCACCGACAGCATCCCGGCCGCAGGGACGCCGGAGAGCACCAGCGTCCGCCACGCGATGCGCAGGCAGACGCCGAGCGCCGCCTCGTCCGGGCCGTGGCCGCTCACGTCGCCGATCAACGCGAACACCGAGCCGTCGCGCTCGATCACGTCGAAGAAGTCACCGCCGAGCAGCGCCATCCGGCGACCCGGGCGGTAGGCGTGCGCGAAGTGCACGTGTGCGTCGTCGAGCAGGGGCGTGGGCAGCAGCGCACGCTCCATGCGGGCGTTCTCGCTGGCGAGCAACTCGGCCTCGCGGAGCCGCAGCGCGGCCGAGTCGGCGCGCTTGCGCTCGATCGCGAACCGGATCGCCCGAGCCAGGAGCTCGCCGTCGACCTGGCCCTTGACCAGGTAGTCCTCGGCGCCTGCCGCGACCGCCTCGACGCCGCGGTGCTCGTCGGCCAGGCCGGTGAGGACGATCACCGCGGCCTGCGGCGCCAGCTCCAGTATCCGGGTCAGCCCCTGCATTCCGGTCGCATCCGGCAGCGCCAGGTCGAGCAGCACGCAGCGGACGCCGGGATCGAGCGCGGCCGTGGCGTCGGCGAGGTTCTGCACCCAGGTCAGCTCGAAGGCCACCCGGGCACCGGCGAGTAGTTCCTCGACCAGGAACGCGTCACCGTGATCGTCCTCGACGAGGATGACCCGGACGGGTCCGGCATCAGCCGGGTCGACCGGGCGCCCGCTCAGCCCGTGCGTGGGCGGGTAGGTGGCAGCGCTCACCGACAACTCCTTCTTTCGGCGTCACCGAGGATAGGTGGACGCCGGGCCGACCGGGTCGGGTGGGCGCTATGCCGCACCGTGGACGGGGGCACTAGCCCCATATCGATAAGCGTCTGCGAGCGCTGAAACGTAACTACTCCTAGCCGAAAGCGTTTGCCGCGACGAGAAACTGGATAGAGGGAACCGGACGGTAGTCCTCTCCGCGGAGGTTCGCGTGTCGTTGCAGGTGAATGTGGAGCACGTCGACGAGGTCGCGCGCTGCGTTGTCGTCGGTGAGGTGGACATGGCCACCACGCCCCAGCTGCGGGACGAATTGCTCGGTCTCGTCGACGACGGTCATCGACGCCTGGTGTTGGACGTCTCCGGGGTTCCGTTCCTGGACTCCACCGGCCTCGGCGTGTTGATGGAGGTGCACCGCCGCCTTCGCGACAACGACGGAGCGGTGGCGCTCGTCGGTGCGCGGCCCGCGCTGATCCGGCTGTTGACGATCACGAACCTCTCCCGGGCCTTGCCGGTGTATCGATCGGTCGAGGACGCGTCCGCGGCAGTGAGCGGACACCCGGCGGCCGAGGTCACGGGGTGACCCAGCGGTTTCCTACTGCTGCTGAGGAATCGACCGGATGGGACAACGCGGGCCAGGTCAGGTGCGAGCCGTCCTGGTCCGGGTACCGCGTGGTGCTCGTCGGTGAGGTCGATCTCACGCTGGCCGCGCAGTGGGACCAGGTCTTCGCGACGCTGGCCGACGCTGATCCGGCGGACGTCACCGTCGACCTCTCGGCGGCGACGTTCATCGACTCCAGCGTCCTGGGGGCGTTCGTCCGGCTGCATCGCACGGTGACCGGGCGGGACCGCGAGACGACGTTGACCGGCGCGACCGGCTCGGTGGCTCGCACGATCTCGCTGGCCGGTCTGGATCGCGTGATCCCGATTGTACCCGCGAGCGAAACCTGAGTTATTTGAGTAACATGTCCAATTAAGCATGTTACTGTCCGCCCGTGCAGGCGGATGCCGCGTATGCGCGGTTGCGGGAGGCCATCGTCGACGGTCAGTACCCGGCCGGGAGTCGCCTGACCGAGGTGGAGATCGCCGAGATGCTCGGCATGTCCCGCACCCCGGTCCGGGAGGCCCTCCGGCGGCTGGCCGGCGACGGGTTGGTGCGTGCCTCCGATCGGGGGGTCATCGTCGACCTGATGGACGACGAGGAAGCGAGGCATGCACGGACCGTGCGTGCCTCGCTCGATGTCCTCGTCGCGGAACTCGCCGCTCGGAGGCAGAAAGCCGGGCAGATCTCGCCGGCCGCCATGCGCGCCGCCGAGGAGGCGGCAGCGGAGGCGGAGACAAGCCTGGACCGCGGCGACGCCGACGCGGCCTACCGGCACGACCAGCGGCTGCATCGACTGATCGCGGAGCTGGCAGGCAACCCGGTCGCACTGCAGATGCTCGACCGGCTCGCCGACCGCCTCGAGGTCGCCCGGCTGGCCGCCGGGTCGCGCGCTGCGCGCGCCAACGGCACCGGTAATAAGGCCGGTAAGAAAAAGGTGAACGGCGTGCAGCTCGCGGCGAAGGTCCCCGCCGCGGTCGGTGCGGCTACGGGCGGTGCGGACGCCGTCCTCAGCGACATGAACGGCGCTGCCATGAACGGTGCTGACGTGAACGGCGTCGACGTGGACGCCGCGCCGGCAGACGGCGTCGGCGGCAGAGCGTCCGCCAAGCGTTTGAAGGGCGCGGGCGGCAACGGCGGGGTCGGACAGCTGGCGGTCCCCGTGCTCTCGCCGGAGCTCGGCGAGGAGCACCGGCGCATACTGGCGGCGATCGCCGCCGGGCAGCCGGCGGCGGCCTGGCTGGCGGCCCGTGAGCACGCTCACGGTTGATGCGGAACCGGACGGGCGCGCGAGGCGTTCTTCCGGGACCAACCGGGGAGGTCGACGCCTATCCTACGGTTCGGTAACCTACGGGTCCGTAGTAACCGAGGAGCAGAGGGCGCTGTATGGCCGAAATCGTGTACCCACCGGTGGTCGCCCTCGCCAGGGCCGCCTTCGCCTCGATCCGGGTGAAGGTCGACGAGGTGGGTGGCGAACACATTCCGCGCACCGGCGGCGCGGTACTGGCCAGCAACCACGTCAGCTACCTCGACTTCCTGTTCTGTGGGCTGGCCGCGCAGCCGTCGAAGCGGTTGGTCCGGTTCATGGCGAAGCAGTCGGTTTTCGACCACAAGATCTCCGGGCCGTTGATGCGTGGCATGAAGCACATTCCGGTCGACCGGGCGGCCGGCGCCGGGGCGTACGGCGCCGCGGTGAAGTCGCTGGCCGGCGGAGAGATCGTCGGCGTCTTCCCGGAGGCGACCGTGAGCCGGTCGTTCCTGCTGAAGGACTTCAAGCTGGGGGCCGCGCGCATGGCGGCCGAGGCCGGAGTGCCGCTGGTGCCGATGGTCGTCTGGGGTACCCAGCGGTACTGGTCGAAGGAGAACCCTCGCCAGCTGACTCGTCGGAACAACCCGGTGCTGCTCCGGGTGGGCGAGCCGCTGCACCCGACCACGGCGGACGACCCCGCCGAGGTCACCGCCGAGATGAAGAGCCGGATGGCGGTGCTGCTCGAGGAAGCCATCGAGGCCGACACTTACCAGCCGACCGGCCCGGACGACACCTGGTGGCTGCCCGCCTCCAAGGGCGGCACCGCGCCGACCCCCGAGGACGCTGCGGTCATCGAAAAAGCCGAGGTCGAGGAGCGGATCGCCAAGGCCAAGGCGAAGGTGCGCGCGGCGGCTGAGGCCCGGGTGAAGGCTCGGGCGAAGGCCAAGGCGAAAAAGAAGCCGAGCCCGAAAGCGGACGCCTGACCGACGAATTGGCATGACTCGGCCGGTGGATAGCCGGAAATCTGAGCGCCGGAGTGCGACGCTGGAACACCTGTGTACAGCGTCGTTACCGCCGGGTGTACCGCCGGAGCCAGCCGGACCGGCAGCAGCGGCCCGCCCGACCGGCCACCGTGCTTGCCCTGATCGACGGATGGGCGGACATCGAATGGCCACGTCCGCGCGTTACGTTTGACAGCGGACGCCCGCTGGGTTGCACACTGCCCAGCGGCCGTCCACCCGAGCCATGTTGACCTTGGAGATCCGTGAGCGCTCCTACCACCACCGCTGCCGCCGCCAAGCGGGGCCGGCGTACCGGCACCCCCGCGGGCGACGACGGCCTGCGTCTGGTGATCGTCGAGTCGCCGGCCAAGGCGAAGAAGATCGCCGACTACCTCGGCCCCGGATACGTGGTCGAGGCAAGCATCGGCCACATCCGTGACCTGCCTCGCAACGCCGACGACGTACCCGCGAAGTACAAGGGCGAGTCCTGGGCCCGGCTCGGCGTCGACGTCGACCGGGAGTTCGCGCCGCTCTACGTCGTCAGCCCGGACCGGAAGGCGCAGGTCACCAAGCTCAAGCAGCTGGTGAAGGACGCCACAGAGCTCTACCTCGCGACAGATGAGGACCGCGAGGGTGAGGCCATCGCCTGGCACCTGGTCGAGGAACTCCGGCCGCGCGTGCCGGTGCGCCGGATGGTGTTCCACGAGATCACCCGGCCCGCGATCCTCGAGGCCGTCGCCAACACGCGCGAGCTGAACCTCTCGCTGGTCGACGCCCAGGAGACCCGTCGCATCCTCGACCGGCTGTACGGCTACGAGGTCTCGCCGGTCCTCTGGAAGAAGGTCATGCCGAGGCTCTCGGCGGGCCGCGTGCAGTCGGTGGCGACCCGGATCGTGGTCGAGCGCGAGCGCGCCCGGATGAAGTTCCGCTCGGCCGAGTACTGGGACATTCGGGGTCAGTTCGCGGTCGACGGCAAGTCCGCCGCGGACGAGCCGCGTGACTTCATGGCGACGCTGGTCGGCCTGAACGGCGATCGGGTGGCGACCGGCCGCGACTTCGAGCCGACGACCGGGCAGCTCAAGAACGAGGTGCGCGGCGACGTCATCCAGCTCGACGAGGCGGGGGCCCGTGGGCTCGCCGCCCGGCTGGAGGGCGCCGCGTTCAAGGTGACGCGGGTCGACGAGAAGCCGTACCGGCGCAAGCCGTACGCGCCGTTCATGACCTCCACGCTGCAGCAGGAGGCGAGCCGCAAGCTGCGGTTCGCGGCCGAGCAGACGATGCGGGTCGCGCAGCGGCTGTACGAGAACGGCTACATCACGTACATGCGTACGGACTCGACGAACCTGTCCGAGACCGCGCTGAACGCTGCTCGCCAGCAGGTCCGTGAGCTCTACGGCGACCGGTACGTGCCGACCGAGCCCCGCCGGTACGCGCGCAAGGTGAAGAACGCGCAGGAGGCTCACGAGGCGATCCGTCCGTCCGGCGACCACTTCCGGACGCCCGGCGAGCTGGCGCGCGAGCTGTCCAGCGACGAGTTCCGGCTCTACGAGCTGATCTGGAAGCGGACGATCGCGTCGCAGATGATCGACGCGGTGGGTCAGTCGGTCTCGGTGCGGCTGTCCGGCACGTCGTCGACCTCCGAGGTGGCGGATTTTGCCGCTTCGGGGCGCACGATCACCGAGCCGGGCTTCCTCCGGGCGTACGTCGAGGACATCGACGAGTCGCACGACGGCAGCGGAACCGACGGCCAGACCGATGACGAAGAGCGTCGGCTGCCGCGCCTGGCCAAGGACGACCCGCTGACCGCTCACGACCTGACCGCCGAGGGGCACAACACCCAGCCGCCACCGCGCTACACCGAGGCGAGCCTGGTGAAGGCGCTGGAGGAGCTGGGTATCGGGCGGCCGTCGACGTACGCGTCGATCATGCGGACGATCCAGGACCGCGGATACGTGTGGAAGAAGGGCGCGGCCCTGGTGCCGTCGTTCATCGCGTTCGCGGTCGTGCAGCTGCTCGAGCAGTACTTCCCGCGGCTGGTCGACTACAAGTTCACCGCGAACGTCGAGGAGGACCTGGACGACATCGCGGCCGGCGAGCGTCGCCGGGTCGACTGGCTGACCCGGTTCTACTTCGGGGCGCCGGAGAATGCGGACGTCCGGGAGGAGAGCGTCTCCCGCGCCGGTGGCCTCAAGCACCTGGTCGCGCTGAACCTCGGCGACATCGACGCCCGCGGCGTGAACTCGATCCCGCTCTTCACGGACGTCTCCGGGCGGAACGTCGTGGTGCGTGTCGGCCGCTACGGGCCGTACCTGCAGCGCACCAGCGGCCCGGACGACGAGGGCGACCGGGCGTCACTGCCGGACGACCTGGAGCCGGACTCGCTGACGCCCGAGCGCGCCGAAGAGCTGCTCTCGGCGCCGCAGGGCGGGCGGGAGCTGGGGATCTATCCGGGCACCGAGGAGCCGGTGGTCGCCAAGGCCGGGCGCTTCGGGCCGTACGTCCAGAGCGGGGACCGCACGTCGAGCTTGTTCAGCTCGATGTCGCTGGAGACGCTGACGCTCGAGGACGCGCTGAAGCTGCTGTCGCTGCCTCGTACGTTGGGGGCGCATCCGGGCGACAGCGAGCCGGTGACCGCGCAGAACGGCCGGTACGGGCCGTACGTGAAGCACGGGTCGGAGTCACGGTCGCTGGGGTCCGAGGACGAGCTGTTCACGGTGACGCTCGACCAGGCGCTCGCGTTGCTGGCCCAGCCCAAGACCCGTGGTCGCCGGGCCGCTCCGGCGGCCCCGCTGCGCGAGATGGGCGCCAACGACCCGGTGAGTGGTCAGCCGATGGTGATCAAGGACGGGCGCTTCGGTCCGTACGTCACCGACGGGGAGACCAACGCCAGTCTCCGCAAGGGTGACGAGGTCGCGGAGCTGACGCCGGAGCGGGCGGCCGAGCTGCTCGCCGACCGGCGGGCGCGCGGACCGGCGAAGAAGACCGCCAGGAAGAAGGCGGCGCCGGCGAAGAAGGCCACGAAGTCCGCCGAGGGTGCGACGAAGAAGGCCGCCACGGCGAAGAAGACCCCGGCCAAGAAGACGACGACGGCGAAAAAGGCGACGAAGAAGGCCGCGCCGAAGAAGACGCCCGCCAAGGCCACCAAGGAGTAGACGAGCCGCCCCGCCCGGAAGGGCGGGGCGGCTTCGCATTACTTGACGGTGGCCGCGGCCATCGCTGCGCCGACGATCCCGGCGTTGTTGAGCAGCGCGGCCGGCACGATGTCGGCCTTGACCGAGAGCTCGGACATCCACTTCTCGGCCTTCTTGCTCACCCCGCCGCCGACGATGATCAGGTCGGGGGAGAACAGCATCTCGATGTGGTCGAGGTACTCGTCCACGCGGGAGGCCCACTTGCTCCAGCTCAGGTCGTTCTCCTCGCGGGCCCGGTCGGACGCCCGCAGCTCGGCGTCCTTGCCGTGCAGTTCGAGGTGGCCGAGCTCGGTGTTCGGCACCAGGTCGCCGTCGCGGAACAGCGCGCTGCCGATGCCGGTGCCGAATGTGAAGAGCATGACCGTGCCCTTCCGGTCCTGACCGGCGCCGAACGCCATCTCGGCGACGCCCGCGGCGTCCGCGTCGTTGAGCACGGTGACCGGCCGGTGGGTCAGCTCGGTGAACACCGTCGCCGCGTCCAGGCCGATCCAGTCCTGGTGCAGGTTCGCGGCGGTCTTGATCACGCCTCGGACGACGACGCCGGGGAACGTGACGCCGATCGGGCCCTCGCCGGGGAAGTGCGCGGCGACTTCGGCGAGGACCGGTAGGACCGTCGCGGGGTCGGCCGGGCGGGGGGTCTCCAGCCGGAACCGCTCAGCGGTCAGCGTGCCGGAGTCGATGTCGACCGGCGCGCCCTTGATCCCTGACCCGCCGATGTCGATGCCGAGGATGGTCATGCCGCCTCCTGCGTCCGCGGTGGGCTCTCCCCTGAGCCACCCTTCCTCTGGGACCTACCTTGCTGGCCCGCGGCGGAAACGTACTAGGCGGGTAACCTCCCGGCCACGTCGGGTCGGCGAACCCTCAGTCGGTGGCCTTTCCGAGTGCGTCGGCGAGCAGAGCGTCGACTGCAGTGAGCGTCGGACAGGCGCCCTGGCGTCCACAGGCCGCGCAGCGGCCGTTCGCGTCGGGCTGGTGGGCCTGCCACAGTTGGACGCAACCCCGCCAGTAGGTCCGTACTCGCGCTTGCGGCGGCGGATCGATCGGCGGTGGCTGCTTCCGGCTGTAACCGCTGTACGTCACGGTTGGTCTCCATCTACCGCGCGGGCTCTGCCTCGGGCGGCGCCGCGCTGTTCCCGGTACTCAACGGCAGTCACTTCAGGTCACCCCAGGACTACCTATCGCGACGCTCCCAGACTGATCGGGTGTAACGCAAGTCGCAAACGGCGCTCACGTGACTAATCGGTTACGCCGAGGCCGGTAGCTATCCAAATCGGACGATGGCTTTACGGTGGTGCGTTGGGGTGACGAAGGGGCGGACAGTGGACGATCGAGTAGCGGGCACCTTGGTAGCGGCGGCCTGCGCAGATGCCCTCGGAGTGGCGTACGAACCGTCGCAGCGCGGCCCCGCCGACGGGCGGCCGCAGATGCTCGGTGGCGGTTACGGCAATTACCAGCCGGGCGAGTACAGCGACGACACCCAGATGGCGGTCGTGATCGCCGAGGTGGCCGCCGCCGGGCTCGACCTGCGTACCGACGAGGCGCTCGACCGGATCGCGAAGGGCTTCGTTGTCGACTGGCTCGGTGGCGGAGCGACCGACGTCGGCGCGCAGACCCGGTCGCTGCTCGACCGGGCGGCGCACACCCCGTTCCGGGAGGCCGGTGGCGCCGCGCTGCTCCGCGGGATCGGGGCGGACATGCACGCGCGGACCGGACGTACCGCGGGCAACGGCTCGCTGATGCGAACCGCGCCGGTCGCGTTGGCCTACCCGGGTGATCCGGACGCGATCGTCGAGGCGGCGCGCGCGGTCAGCGCGCTGACCCACCACGACCCGGTCGCCGGTGACGCCTGTGCGCTCTGGTGCCTGGCGATCGACCACGCGATCCGCGCCGGTGAGCTCGACGTCAGGGTGGGGCTCGACCGCATCGAGTCGTCCGCGTACTGGTCCGACCGGATCACGGAGGCCGAGGCGGAACCGCCGTCGGCGTTCGCGCCGGCGTCCGGCTGGGTCGTCGCCGCGTTCCAGGCCGCGTGGTCGGCGATCGTGCGGGTGCGGGCGATCGACGATCCGGCCGAGCGGCTCCGCTCCGGGATCGTGGCCGCGGTGAACGGCGGCGGCGACACCGACACGGTGGCCGCGATCGCCGGTGCGCTGCTGGGCGCTTCCTGCGGGCTCAGCGCGGTTCCGGACGAGTGGCGTTCGCTGGTCCACGGATGGCCGGACCTGAACGCCGAAGGGCTGGCTCGGCTGGCGCTGGCGTGCAGAAGGGGATGAATTTATCCAAGTCGCCCATCTAGTCTGCTCACCGTGGTGAGTAGACGGGCGGTTCTCGGGGGTGGCGTCGCCGGCCTCGGGCTGCTGGCGGTGGGCGGTGTGGGGCTGGTCGGTGCCGGTGTGCTGCCCGGGCAGCACAAGATGCGCCGGGCACTGGGCGCCTGCGACGTGTACGTGTCCGAGCCCCGTTCGGCGGCCGGTGAGCTGATTCGCGGCGAGTTCCGGTCCGCTCGCCGCCGGGCGGTGGTGCGATACCGGATCGCCTACCCACCCGGAGCGCGCGACGACGATCAACTGCCGGTCTGCCTCGTCCTGCACGGCTTCGGCGGCGACGAGGGGGTGCTGGGGGACGGCATCGCGCTCCCGCGGTATCTGGCGGACGTCGTCGCGGACGGCGTGCCTCCGTTCGTCCTGGCCGCCGCCGACGGTGGACCGCGGTACTGGCATCCGCGCGCCGACGGTGACGATCCGCTCGGCATGCTCACCGACGAGTTCCTGCCGCTGCTGGTCGGCCGCGGGCTGGAAGCCGGCGCCGGTCAGCGGATCGGGCTGCTCGGTTACTCGATGGGCGGGTACGGCGCGCTGCTGTTCGCCGAGCTCTACCCGACCAGGGTCGCGGCCGTGGCTGCGGGTAGCCCGGCGATCTGGCGCGACTACGCGGAAGCGCGACAGGCGAGCGTGGATGCGTTCGACTCGGCCGCGGACTGGAGCCGCTACGACGTGCTGTCCCGCGGATCCGCGCTGGCCGGCATGCCGGTCCGGGTCGACTACGGACGGGACGACTTCATCGCGCCGAACATGCCGGCCCTGCGGGACGTGCTGCCCGCCGAAGCCACCGTGCGCCAGGCGGCGGGCTGCCACGACGACACATTCTGGCGTTCGGTGGCGCCGGAAGTCCTGACGTTCATCGGCCGGACCTTCGCCGAAGTGCCGATGAGCCCCTAGCGGATCAAGTGCGGCGGTGGCGCGGGCGGCACCAGCGGGGCGTCGTCGGTGGTGACCACCGCACCGGCGGCGAACCGCTCGAGGTCGGCGCCCTCCAGTACGCGGGTGGGCGCGACCGACCGGGCCAGCAGCCGCGCGAGGTCGGTGGTCGGCAGCGGTGCCGACGAGGCGGCGAGCATCAGGTTGCCGTACCGGCGTCCCTTCAGGACCGGCGACTCGGACACCAGCGCGACGTGCGGGAACGTGGCCCGTGCGGTGGCGACCTCGGCGCGGGCCAGGCTCAGCGGCGGCCCGTCGGTGACGTTCGCCAGGTAGAGGCCGCCGGGGCGCAGCACCCTGGTGACGTCGGTGATGAACTCGGTCGTGGTCAGGTGCGGTGGGACGACCGGACCGACGAACGCGTCCCGCACCACGACGTCCGCGGAGGCACTGTGCTGCCCGGCCAGGACGTCGCGGCCGTCACCGGCACGGATCCGCAGGCCGGGACCGGTCCGGATCCCGAACACCGTCCGGATCAACGCGATCAGCTCCGCGTTGTACTCGGCCACCAGCTGCCGCGAGCCCGGCCGGGAGGCCGCGACGTACCGGGGGAACGCGCAGGCGCCGCCGCCGATGTGCACGAGGTACAGCGGCTGCTCCTCGTCCGGACGGTGCAGGTCGACGGTGCGGGCCATCCACTGCTGGTACTCGAACTCCAGGTGGGTGGGGTCGGCCAAGTTCAAGTACGAGTTCGGGACGCCGTCCAGCAGCAGCATCCAGCCGTCGTCGGCGTCGAGGTCCTGGACGATCTCCACGGTGACGCCGTCCAGCTCGTACCTCCCGGGGGACGGGGCGCCCGGGTTGTTCGATCTGTGCCGTTTATTAGGGTTGCTGCCCGCTGCCACCCCTCCAGCATGCTCCAGTCACGAGGGGAAGGGGTGGGTCAGGTGACGTGCCAGCCGTTCGCGCGGACCGTCGTCTGCCCGGTCGGCGTCGGCGCGGACACGACGAGGACCACCATCTTCTGCGTGATGTCCTCGCCGATCGCCTTGTCCGACGACGTCAGCACGCAGATCACCTTTGTGGTGTCCAGCCGGATGGGGTTGTCCGCCGGCGCGTTCCGGATGCTCGTCCCGCACTGCGTCGGGCGGATCGTCGGCCGGGCCACCACCGCGGCCTTGACGCCGTTGACCAGGTGCAGCTGCGGCGTCCCGTAACACCCGGTGCGGGCCTGGTAGAAGAGGTCGGCGCGGGACGCGTCGGCGTCGACCCGCGGCTCGTCCAGATCGACGTACCGCGTCATCGACGAACCGCACGGCGGCAGCGCGAGCTGCAGTGACTGCGGCCGGTAGGCCTGGGAGTAGGTCGCGGCGGCCGCGCTCGGCGGCGGCATCTGGTCGCCGGGCAGCGGCTGTCCCGGCATCGGCGCGACGGCCTGGCCCGACGCCGCCTGTTCCGGCGGCGCCTGGCCACCGTCCACCGCGGGGTTGGCTCCGGAGACCGCGACGATCGTCTGCAGGTCGGACATGCTCAGCCAGGTCAGGACCGCGATACCGAGCGCCACGGTCGCGAACAGGGCGGCGACTCCGGAGAGTGCCATCGCGATCGGGTCGCGGCCGGACGGCTCGGGGGCCGGGCGCTCCTCGGGTGGCTCGGCTAGCAGATCGAGCAGAGGCGTCCCGGGCAGGGGCGGGTGAGGCCGGACCAGTCCCGGGTTGTGGTGTGCGCCCATCGGGTTGTTGGCCATCGCTCCCCCCAGCGAAACGCCGCGAACTGCGCTTTACGGACGTTACCACCCTTCGGCTCAGCGTGCCGACTGTCGTCCCGCGTGATAGACGCCCAGCCGGTTCATCGCTCCGGACACCAGCAGCGCCGCCCCGCCTCCGATCGCGGCCCAGCGTCCGGTCCGGCCGAACCGGTCGCGTCCGAGCAGCGTGGCGCCCGCACCGAGCGCGGTCAGCGCTGCGGCCCTGGTCAGCATCCATCCGGCCGGACCGCTGCGGAACGGCACGCTCAGCGAGCTCGGTGCCGCCCGCAGCCGGAGGGCCGCGGCCAGCTCCATCGCGGCGCCGGCCAGCGCCAGGCGGCGGGCCGGGACCGGGTCGGTGCCGAGCGTCGCGAACAGGCCGATGCCCGCCGCGCCGCTGATGCTGCTGCCCGCGAACAGGAACGGCAGCTCCCGATAGGCCTCGTGCCAGGCGGGCACTTCGGTGTCGACGAGGGTCACCGCCGTGTAGGTGCAGACCGCCGGTCCGAGGACGCCTGCGGCGGCTCCGGCCACCGTGGCCACCGTGCGCAGGCCGGCCAGCTCGGCGGCCGCGGCGATCGTCGCCAGGCCCGCGAACGGCAACGTCAACCACGTCCCCAGGCTGAGCGGGAAGCTGGGATCGGGTGCGCGGAGACCGGACAGGAAGCGTTCCGGGCGTCGGTGGTCGCGGACCAGTGCTGCGACGGCCGCGGCCGCGCAGCCGGCCGCGGCGTAACGGCTCGTTGTGGTCAGCCGCCGGTCGCCGGTCAGCTCGGCGAGTGCGGCGAGGCCTGCGGACGCACCGGCGATGCCGCCGAAGTAGAGGTAGGCCGGGATGTCCGGCGCCTCACGCGCCGAGGTGACCCGGATCGGCCGGTGGACGTAGTACGCCGGGACCGCTGGCGCGCCGCCGTCCCGTCCGGGTCCGGACATGCCCGCCTCCATCGCGTCCGAATGAGCTTTGAGAGACCCATCGGAAACGGGTTGGTCCACCTGAACAAATGCCGCAATGTGCGGCATTACCGCACGTCACCGGCGTAGTGGCCGAAGAGATCGGCCGACCGGATGAGGGCGCGTGACCGTCCGGCGCCAATCGTCGGCCGGTCACCGCAGACTCATCAGTCCCAACAGCCTCAGGCTGGGGGAGCGTTGCACAATGGAAGTCACGGGCGCCGGGGCGGGCGCCCTGAGTCGTTCTTGACGACCTTTCTCGAAGGAGTTTCGGATGTCGCTTCACTCGGCCGGGCCCGGGTTACGGAGCCGCCCCGCCGCCGCCAGGCCGGTCCGCGGTAGCGCCTGGACATAAGGCAGCGGCCGGGTGCCGCTCCCCGGATACGCTCAAGGCTGCGGACCCCACGTAGCCAGGAGAAGTAGCCATCAGTGCGGCACCGGGCCCACCAGGCCCCCCCGACCCCAGGCCGCTCGCGACCGACGCGTCGCAGATTCGAGCGGTCCTGCGAAACCGGCCCTTCCGCCGGTTGTGGCTGACGTTCGGCCTGTCCAGCCTGGGTGACTGGCTCGGCCTGCTCGCGACGAGCCTGTTCGCGGCCGGGCAGGTGACCGGATCGACCGCCAAGGGCCTCGCGTTCGGCGGTGTCGTGGTGGCCCGGCTGCTGCCGACGATCGTGCTCGGGCCGCTGGCCGGAGCGTTCGTCGACCGGTTCGACCGGCGGCTCACGATGGTGGTCTGCGACCTGATCCGGTTCGTACTGTTCGCGTCGATCCCGCTGGTGGCGGTCGTCGGGTCGGTGCCGGTGGCGGTCGTGTGGGCGCTGATCGCCACGTTCGCGATCGAGGTCGTCGGGATGTTCTGGAACCCGGCGAAGGAGGCATCGGTTCCGAATCTGGTGCCGCGCGAGCAGCTCGAGGCGGCGAACCAGCTCAGCCTGATCGCCACGTACGGTGTTACGCCTCTGCTCGCGGTGGCGATCGGGGCGGGGCTCAACCGCTTCTTGCTCTCGCTGGTGCAGGACGATCCGACGCGGCTCGCGATCAACCCGAACGACGTCGCGCTCTACCTCAACGCGCTGACGTTCCTGGTCGCGGCTCTGGTGACCGCCACGATCAAGGAGATCAGCACCGGCGAAGGGCGGCTACGTCGCTCCGGGCCGGCCGGCGTCCCGGAACCCAGCCTGCCGACCGCGTTGCTCGACGGGTGGAAGTACGCGGGCCGGACGCCGTTGGTGCGCGGCCTGGTGCTCGGCATCCTCGGTGCGTTCGCCGCTGGTGGGGTCGTCGTCGGCGTCGGACAGTTCTTCGCGGTTGGCCTCGGCGGTGGCGACGCGACGTTCTACCTGCTCTTCGGTGCGCTGTTCGTCGGTCTGGCCGGTGGCATGGCGTTCGGTCCCTCGCTGGTGCGCGGGCTCTCCCGGCGACGGTGGTTCTGCGCGAGCATCGGGTTGTCCGGGTTCGCCGTTGCGGTGTTGCCGTTCTCGCTGCACCTGACGATGGCGATCCCACTGACCGTGCTGGCCGGAACCGGCGCCGGCATGGCGTACCTGGCCGGCACGACGCTGCTCGGTGCCGAGGTGCCGGACGCCATGCGCGGACGGGTGTTCGCGTTCGTGCAGTCCACGGTGCGGGTCGTCCTGCTGCTGTCGATCGCGGTCTCCTCGCTGCTGGTCGGCATCGGCGGAGGGCGGAAGATCCCGCTCGGGGCGTTCGACCTCGACCTGTCCGCCGCGCGGCTCCTGCTTCTGGTGAGCGGTGTGCTGGCCATCGTCGCGAGTGTGTTCTCATTCCGGGCAATGGATGACAAACCTGGTGTCCCGTTGTTCCGGGACCTCTATTCGACGCTGCGCGGCCACTCGCTCCCGGTGCCGGGCGACCGCTCCGGCGACGGCCTGTTCATCGTCTTCGAAGGCGGTGAGGGGGCAGGCAAGTCGACGCAGGCGCGTGCGCTGTCGGACTGGCTCACCGCCCGCGGGTTCGAGGTCGTCGCAACCCGCGAACCCGGCGCGACGCCGCTGGGCAGGCAGATCCGCTCGCTGATCCTCGACCACTCCGATGATGCGCCGTCGGCGCGCTCGGAGGCGCTGTTGTACGCCGCCGACCGCGCGCACCACGTCGCGACCGTGATCCGGCCCGCGCTGGAGCGGGGTGCGATCGTCGTCTGCGACCGGTACATCGACTCGTCGCTGGCCTATCAGGGGGCCGGGCGTGACCTGGCGCCCGAGGACATCGAGTGGCTCTCCCGGTGGGCGACCGCCGAGCTCGTCCCGGACCTGGTGATCCTGCTCGACGTCGACCCGTCGATCGGGCTGACGCGGGTGGGCGACCGCGGCGCGGTCGACCGCCTGGAGGCCGAGTCACGGGAGTTCCACGAGCGAGTGCGGCGGGCGTTCCTCGACCGAGCCGCGACCGATCCGCGGCGCTATCTGGTGCTCGACGCGGGAAGCTCGGCCGCGATGCTCTCCGATCGGATCAAGGTGCGGGTGGCGCCACTGCTGAAGGTGCGGCCGGGGGTCCCCGACCCCGAGAGCGCCGACCCCGAGAGTGCCGCCCCCGGAGCCGAAGGCTCCGACGTTTCGATGGAGGCACGTTGACCGTCGCGCTGGTTCCCGGTGTTTTTGCGGACGTCGTCGGACAGGACGACGCCGTGGCGGTGCTCGCCCGTGCGGCTGCCGCGGCCGGGCACGTCGTCGCGGGGGAGCCCGTGCCGCCCGGCGAGATGACCCACGCCTGGCTGTTCACCGGCCCGCCCGGCTCCGGGCGGTCGGTGGCGGCCCGGGCGTTCGCCGCGGCGCTGCAGTGCCCGCGCGGTGGCTGCGGTGAGTGCGTCGAGTGCCACACGACGCTCGGCGGTACCCACGCCGACGTGCGGGTCGTCGCCCCGGAAGGGCTGTCGATCGGCGTCAAGGACATGCGGGCGCTGGTGCTGCGGGCGGCGACCTCGCCGTCCGGCGGCCGCTGGCAGGTCGTCCTGGTCGAGGACGCGGACCGGCTCACCGAGGCGGCCTCGAACGCCCTGCTCAAGGCCGTCGAGGAACCGACCGACCGCACGGTCTTCCTGCTCTGCGCCCCGTCCTCCCACCCGGACGACGTCTCGGTGACGATCCGTTCCCGGTGCCGGGTGGTGCCGCTGCGGACGCCGTCGGCGGTCGCGGTGGCGGACGTGCTGGTGCGCCGGGACGGCATCGACGAGACCACGGCCCGGTGGGCCGCCGCGGTCGCGCAGGGCCACGTCGGCCGTGCCCGCCGGCTGGCCCGCGACCCGGACGCGCAGGCCCGGCGGCGGGCGGTGCTCGCCGTGCCGCGCTCGCTCAGCAACATCTCGGCCTGCTACGACGCGGCCGAGGCGCTGATCGCCGCGTCCGAGGCCGAGGCCGCAGCGGCCACCGAGGGCCAGGCCGCCGCGGAGAAGGCTGAGCTCGAGCGGGCGCTCGGCGCCGGGGGCACCGGCAAGGGAGCGACGGCCGCAACTCGGGGCACCGCGGGCCAGATCAAGGAGCTGGAGCGGAAGCAGAAGTCGCGGGCCACCCGGGCGCAGCGGGACGCGCTGGACCGAGCGCTGGTCGACCTGGCGGCGTTCTACCGCGACGTTCTGATGGTGCGGCTCGGTGCGGTGGTGCCGCTGGTGCACGTCGACATCGAGGACATGGTGCGGGCGGCGGCGGCCCGCTGGGAGCCGGAATCGATCCTCCGCCGGATCGAAGCGGTGTTGCGATGCCGGACGGCGCTGGAGGAGAACGTGAAGCCGCGGATCGCGGTCGAGGCGCTAATGGTGACGCTGTTCGAGGGGTGAGCGTCGGCGCCTGCGACGGGTGACGCGGATGATGAACCATCCTGTTCCGATCAGCGCCATGCCGAGCGCTGCCAGCACGGACAGGCTGGCACCGGTCAGCGGTAGCGCCGGTCCGGCCGCGGGCTGCTCCGAGGGCGCGGCCACGTTGGCGCTCGCGGCGGGTTCTGCGGGCTCGACGCTGTCCGGGGTGTTGCCGGCGTCCGGCGCCGCGGCGTCGCTCTCGGCTTCTGGCTCTGGCGTGCCCGGCTCCGGATCCGGATCCGCGCACGTCCGGCAGGGTGCATCGAGTCCACCCATCGGCACTCGCGCCGACACGTCCAGGTCCCCGATCGTGGCGTCGAGCAGCCGTCCGGCGCCCTCCGCCCCCAGGAGTTGTAGCCGCACCGCCGCCGCCGACGCGTCCACGCTCGTGTGGCCGGTGCGCTCGCGCACGCCGCCGAGGCTGATCCGGATCAGCCCGCCGCCGCTGCAGCACCCCGGCTCCGCCAGCGGCACTTCGACGCTGTCCCCGACGGTGTCCAGCCGATAGCTCCGCCCGTGCGTGGCGGTCACCGAGATGACCGGCGCGGCGTAGCGGACGTCGGTACGGTCGGTTCCGGCGGCGAGCGCGACCAGCGACGGAGCGGTGAGGAACCGGATCGTCACCTCGGTCGGGGTGCCCCGGAACAGCGTGATCGCGGTCAGTTCGGTCCGAGCCGAGGACCGCATGCCGAGCGTCGGCTGCCCGGGGACGGCGACTAGCTGGTTCTGTGTCCGGCTCTGACTGCCCCGCCAGACGTGCATCAGCGGCGCGTCCTCGTCGGGACGCAGCACCAGCTCGCCCGGGCGGGCGATCGCGGAGCTGAGCACGGTCCCGCTGCCCCACTGAGCGTTCGCGGTCAGCCGGCTGCTGCCGAGCGTCAGGAAATCCAGGTCCGCGCCGGAACTCGTCCGGGTCATCGTCCCGGACTCCTCGTCACCGTCCCCCGCGCTGCGGGTCACCGCCGCAGGCGGCGCACCGGGCGGGCCGGTCATCTGGACCGCGGACGCGGCCGACCGGGGCGGCTCATCGGTGTCGACCCGTGCCGTCGTGGTGCCCAGACGGAGTCCGCTCAGTGCGGTGCCGCGCGGCCCGGCGTCCGAATCGGCCAGACGCAGCACGCTCGCGGAAGCGCGAGCCTGATAGGACACCCGCTCGACCTGGGCGACAGTGCTCATAGTGCTTTGTCCACCGTTGTTGACCATGACCACCCAGGCGGTCGTGAGAGCCAGTCCTGCCACTCTCCGGGACCACTGGTACATAAGGAACCCTGTTCTCCCGAGGGGACGGTACGGGCAAATCAACGACTTCTTCCGGCGAGCCGTGACGGTCGGACGGCGGTAAGCGGTGTACCGTCTCGTCTTTGCTGTCCGAATGGCCCTACGTGCGGGGTAGCGCGCCGGTATCGTGCGTTCATGGGCATGCTGTGCGCGGTGAGCTTCACCCGGCATGGCCGGCTCTACTACTGCGATCCCGGCTCCTATTCACCGAAGGTCGGCGATCGGGTGCTGGTGCCGACCGACGACGGCGTTGAGGTCGCCGAATGCGTCTGGGCTCCGCAGTGGGTGTCGGACGAGACGTCGGGCTTCCCGGTGCTGGCCGGGTTAGCGGCCGAGGGTGACCTCGAACGCGACAAGCTGCTGCGGCGCAAGAAGGCGCAGGGAAAAGTCGCGGCGAAGCGGCTGATCCGGGCACACGACCTGCCGATGAAGGTCGTCGCGGTCGACCACGCGCTGGACACCAACCGCACCACGATCTACTTCACCGCGCCCCACCGTGTCGACTTCCGGGCGCTGGTCCGCGACCTCGGCGCCACGCTGTCCGCGCGCGTCGAGCTGCGGCAGCTCAATCCGCGGGACGCCGCGAAGGCGCAGGGCGGGATCGGTCCGTGCGGTCGTGACCTGTGCTGCTCCACGTTCCTCACCGACTTCGAGCCGGTGACGATCCGGATGGCGAAAGACCAAGACTTACCGCTGAACCCGATGCGCATCTCCGGGGCCTGTGGCCGGCTGATGTGCTGCCTGAAGTACGAACACCCGCTCTACCAGGCGTTCGACGCGTCCGCGCCGGCCATCGGCGAGAAGGTGGAGACGTCGGCTGGCCGTGGACGGGTCGTCGGCCGGTCGGTGCCAACCGACTCGGTGACCGTACGGCTCGACGCGGACGGCAGCCGTTGTGTGTGCAGCCGGGCGAGCGTGTGCGGCTCGCGACAGGCTTACGAGTCGTCGACGGCGTCCGAAGGGCCGGTCGGGGGCTGAGGGCGGCATCATGAGCGCATGGAGCAACTCGACACCCGAGTGGCGTACAAAAACCCTTGGCTGAGCGTTCGCGAGGACACCGTTCGGTGGCCGGACGGCTCGACCGGCATCTACGGCGTCATCGACAAGCGTGACTTCGCGCTCGTCGTCCCGTTTGACGGCGGCGGCTTTCACCTGGTCGAGCAGTATCGCTATCCGGTGCAGGAGCGCTGCTGGGAGTTCCCCCAAGGCGGCTGGCCGCCAGGTGCCGCCGGGGGCACCGGCTTGGAGCTGGCCCAGGCCGAGCTCGCCGAGGAGACCGGCTACCGCGCGGCCACCTGGACCTTGTTGGGCCACTTGCAGGCCGCGCCGGGCGTCATGAGCCAGTACTTCGACGTGTACCTCGCCGCCGACCTGACCCCCGGCGAGCATGCCCGCGAAGCCTCCGAGCAGGACATGCGCCAGCGCTGGGTGTCGGTCGAGGACTTCGAGAAAATGATCCGCTCCGGCGAGGTGCGCGATGCGCATTCGATCGCCGCCTACGCTCTATTCTCGCTCGTCCGGGGACGCTAATCGCGGTTCCGGGACCGCGATATCAGAACAATTGCCACAATAAGAACACCGATAATCCCCACGGCGGCGATGACACCCTCGACCGGCATGCGTGGTAACTCCTCGTTGGCTTCAGCGGGGGAAGCCGGCTCGCCCAGTGCGGCCGGCGCGTGGGGCGTCGCCGGTCTAGGCGGTACTCCGGCGGCGACGCGGTGGGTGCCGCCACACAGGTTCACGAACAGCGTCCCGTCGGCGTCGATCGCGTAGACCGCGTACCGCTCGCCGATCGTGAACTCCACGCCGCACGACGCCGCACCGTTGTTCGTCGAGACCTTCACCGTGGGTCCGGCGACCGTGCCCTTGAGCACCCTCTCGACGGTGAAGACGTACGTCACCGGCTCCGGCGACCCTTCCTCCGGCCTACCGACGAGCTGACGTGCTGTTCCCACGAAGACGACGCCGGCCTCGGCCGCAGCTTCGCTCGGCGTGACCGGCACGCAGTCACACGCGCACGCGGGGGCGCTGCTGATCGTCACGGCGCTGATGCCGCAGAGCACCGCGCCGAACAGTCGCACCCATGCCGACCCCCGTGGCACCCGCGTTCCTCCTCGGCCAGTGGCGACCCCGCACGGTCGCCGAGCGAGCGCAGCGGGTTACTCAGGCGTCCGGACGACGATAGCGGCCTGCCGCATACGCTGGTAGGACCACCGCCTGGGCCACCAGCACGCTGCCGCCGTCGACGTCGAACGTGATTGCTGGCGATCCGTACAGCTCGTAGCCCTCGTCCAGTGCCTCGCTCACCCGTGCAGCCAGAACGTCGCCGTCCGGACCTGTCAACAGAAGGTAGCGGAGGCGTTCCCTAACGTGGTCCATCCAGCGTCCTCCGGCCGTGAAGGGGATGCCCACACCGTAGGGGGTGCGGGGGGTGGGTGCACGGATTCGGTTGCTGGGGGAGGACCCGCTACACTGGTGACGCACGTTGCCGCCTTAGCTCAGTCGGCCAGAGCGACGCACTCGTAATGCGTAGGTCAAGGGTTCGATTCCCTTAGGCGGCTCTCTCCTGGCAGTGCAAACGCCCGACAGCCTTAGGCTGTGGGGCGTTCTTCGTTGGGGAGCGTTTGCGCTCGGCTGGTCGGTGTGACTGTCGCGAGGGCTGGCCTCAGATGCTGGTTGACGAGTTCGAGCGAATCGCGACTGCGGCGCAGCGTGAAGGCGTCCGGCTGGAGTTCCTCCTCGGGAAGTTGGGAGTAAAGGTCGAGCCGGACGGCAACCACGGCGAGATCTTCCGCTGGGTGATGCAGCGCTGCCTCCAGCACCGTCCCGGCCTGTGGCTTTATCCTGCGCGAGGCCTGAGGGTCAAGGCGTACCGCAACGGCCATGCCAAACCGGACGGTGCCCTCGCTCCGGAGGGGAGCTTCGGGCCAGGTGAGTGGGCGGACGCCGACCACGTCCTCATGGTTCTCGAGGTGACTTCGTACGATGCCGATACGGACAAGAGGGACCCGCGAGTAAGAGCCGCGCGCATACGCCGAGACCGGCATTCCGGTATATCTGCTGATCGATCGGGAGGCGGGCGAGGTTCTAGTCACAGCGCGCCGGAGGACGGTGTGTATGCCACTCTCGTTCGTCGCCCATTCGGCAAGAGCGTGGAATTGCCCGAGCCGGTGGGCATCGTGTTCGAAACCGAGCCACTCAAGGAGTGGATTCACTAACTAGCCCTCGTGTTTCATTATGCCATCGTGGGCACGAGTTTCCGCTATGGCGTATCTCGATTGAATCCAAAGCCATGGTCGATCGCGTCTATGGCGAAATTCCTGGCTTTCCGCCTGGAAGCGTATTTGCAAATCGATTTGAGCTCGCAAGTTCAGGCGTGCATCGGCCGCTACAGGCGGGAATATCGGGCGGCAAGGACGGTGCTGACTCCATAGTGGTTTCCGGTGGATACATTGACGATGAGGACTACGGGGATGAGGTCGTCTACACCGGTCAAGGCGGCAATGATCCGGACACGGGGCGTCAAATCGCCGATCAGCACCTGATCCGGGGAAACCTTGGACTCGTGCGAAGTCAGGAAGAGGGCAGGCTGGTCCGACTCATCCGCGGTGCAAACGGAGATCCCAGGTACTCACCCTCCTATGGGCTCCGATACGACGGACTATTCCGGGTGATGCATCATTGGTCCGAGCCGGGCATTGATGGTTTCCGTATTTGGCGATTTCGCATGGTGGCGCAACAGTCTGAGCGGGCGCCGCTTGGAATTGAGCTTCTAAACGGCCGCCTTCGAATAGTCATGGAGCAGGCCGACGGAACGGTTAAGCTTGCTGGATCCGCAGGCCAGGTTCACAATTTGCTCTACGTGGTTACGGCACAGACGCTGCAGTGGCGTAATCGAATAAAGGAGCTAGAAGATCTGATCAATTCGCCGCAGGTGCGTGAGCATGACCTGCAGCTATTCTTTGAGCAAAATCCCGACTTCCTTTTCGGCGATGCTTACGAGAGTGCTTATCCGCAGATAGTACTGCAGCGCGAACTCGAGGGGCCGCTCATTCCGGACTTCGCCCTTAAGCCCACCAATACGAATGCGTTGTGCGACTTACTAGAGATCAAGCTCCCCAAAGTGAAGTTGATTAGAGAGAGTCCTAACCGTGTTCGACTCAGCTCAGCCATCATGGAGGCGTGCGCTCAACTCCGCGAATATCGCGACTATTTTGAGGACGCAGAGCGACGCAAAGCCGTCCAAAGAGAGTACGGCCTGCAATTCTTCCGTCCCCGAATGATCGTGTTGATCGGACAGCGCCGAGGTCATTCGTCCATGGGCATGCGGAAAGCCGAGACAGACGTCCCCAGTCTCTCAATCGTCACCTACGACGACATCTTAGAGCGTGCAAAGGCCAGGCTGCGCAGGCGCTGAGAGCTACCACTAGGCCGGTCGCCGCTGGCCCCCGCCTGAACCTGGTCGATAGCCAGGGGTGCTCGCGAGGTCGGTGAGCGACTCTCGGCGTTGGAGCCTCGAACCCGGTTCGGTTCAAGACACGCCGTTGGGGTTCGGCTCTTCGGCCCAGCGTGCTCGGGCTGACGCGAGGTGCTCCTGCAGATATTCGGGATTTGGGGCTTGCGAGGGGGATACCTGCAGCTTGGCGCCTTGGAATGCATGCAAATGGGGGAAATGATAAAGGGCCGGATCGACCTCGACGGTCCATGTACTCGGGTCGACGGCGATGCGCCAGTTGTCGAAGAGAAGGTGCAGGTCGGCCCGGAGGAGAAGTCCTCCGGCGGTGTCATGCTTACCGGAGTCCGCATAGAGATACAGGTGTGCGGCTTGGAGCGCCTCGCGCGGTTGGGGCCCGGAGATCGCGCACACGTTGCCGTGCATTCTCAAGAGCTCCTGGCGGAAGCCTGATTGGCCCTTGCGCACCCGCACCTTGGTAACGCGATGCCCGCCTGGCAACTCCACTGCTTTAGGCGGCTGTCCGACAGCGAGACTTTCGAGCGCGGACATGGAACTCTTGCGTCGAAGAAGGTCGCGGAGCCCAGCCAAATCCAGCGGCCGAATGGCGTTCTGCCTGCTGTGGCTGAGGTATACACCCTCTAAGTCTGAGGCGGCCAGGCTGATCGGCGTCCAGGTATCACTGTAGTGCGCCTCACTGGCGGTGACCTCAACGCTGATGCGATCCGGCTCGTCGAAGTTGGCCTTGCAATGCGTGCAGTGATAGCGCGGCCGTAGAGTCTTCCGAGGTTCCGGCCCGCCCTTCTTGCACGCAGGGCATCGGTTCATGAGCTTGGGGCGAAGCTCGTTCCGGATGAAGTCGATATAACCGAATCCAAAGACGGTTTCGTTGTCCCTGATGATCAGAAGGTCACCGTCTGTGACGCGTCGAGAGTTCGCGACTTGCGAGTCATAAGCGTACTTCACGCCGAGGACGTCGCCATACGAATGCCAGACGGGAGTATCGATCTCAATTCCGTGAGAGAAGCAACTCCAAGCCTGCTGCTTGTCGAATTGAATCGAACTCTCATTGCCGGGACCCAGCGCCATTCGGTGACACTTGCACCGGAGTGCTCAGCGGCTAGAGATGCCTACGAGCCGATGAGGCTGGCCCGCGGATGTTCGCCGACCAATTCGGCATATCGCAAGAAGAGTGTGTGCTGACGCGTGTGCCTGCCTGGTTGGCCGGCGGCAAACAACGCGTCGACCAGCGCGTCCAGGGAATCGTGAGCGGCGCCCAGCGCCGGAGACATCGGGTCGGGGGAGTACAGCGCTGCTAGCGGGACAGCTGGGTCGCGGGTGGCTAGGACGGCACGGCCGGCCTCGGCGATCGCTCGGCGGGTGGCGGGGTTCACGGCCGGCAGCGGCAGCGTGTTCCAGACCACCGTGTTCGTGAAGCTCGGATCCGACTTCATCCGACCCCCGACCGTCTTCTGCCACGTCATGAACATCGACGACGAGATGATGCCGAACAGGAAGCCGTCCGGGTCCGGCGACGTGAACAGCTTGATCGACGCGATCACGTCGGGCGACAGATGCCCGGCTGTGGCGTACGGGCGGTTCTCGGTGAACGTTTGGGGGATCGCCAGGTACGGCACCGATGGTTGGCGGCGCTCGTGGAAGAGGTGCGGTGTGGCGGCGGCGGCTCGGGTCGCTGCCTTGGGACTCGCGAGGCGGCGGGCACGCACCTCGGCGAGACGCCGAGCGAGTAGCGGACTCTGGTAGAGCGATTCGAGCGACGCCCCCTCGAACCAGAAGCACCATCGTGCGAGGTTGTTGATCAGCTCATCGCCGCCGCGGTACGGCCGGAGATAGCGTGCGGCGATCGGGTCGGCGGCGACGTCCGGGAATTCTGCCGGCGAGACGGTGAGGAAACCCCAGTCAACAGCTTTCGAACCGGCCTGTACCGCCGGTAGGTCCGGTGAGAGTGGAGTGCGGCGCGGCGTGACGAGGATGTCCGGACCGTCGACGAGATAGGCGTTGATCGTCGGCACCGGGGAAGCCCGGTCGTTCTCGATCAGCACCGGCTGGACCGTCGGGTCTTGGGTGAAGCCCACGACGACGCAGTGCACCGCGGCGGTACGCCGCCCAGGGGCAGCCGGAAGGGAAGGCGGGGGTACCGACCAGGTGAACGTGCGGTGCGCGAACTTTATGCGCCAGCCGGCGTCGACCATCGCGCCGAAGAGCGTCGGCACCGCCTGGCCCTGCACGATCGAGTTCGTGGAGACGAAAGCCCAGTCACCCACGCAGTACGAAGCAGCCTTTGCGTGCCAGCCGGTCACGTAGTCGAGCAGCCCCGAGTAGCGCGGTCCCCAGGCGGCGCGGAGGTCGGCGCTCTGTGCGGCGCTGCGTTCCTTTGGCCCGCGGAACGGCGGGTTCCCCGCCACGATGACCGCCGACGACGGCGGGCACACGGACGTCCAATCAATTGTCAGTGCGTTGCCGACGACGATCGTGGCCGACGATTTGTTGGTTGCCCGCTCGGGCGCAGCGCCGACGCGCTCGGCGAACTCCAGGTCGCACTGGCGCTCGGCCAGCTCCAGTGCGGCGGCGGCGAGGTCTGCGGCGTGAGCGTCCAGTTCGATGCCGTAGAAGTTCGCCAACTGAACGTGCGGTTGCCCCGCGGTGCGCAGCCGCACAAGCACCTCGTGCTCCAGCCGCCGCAACTCCCGATACGCGACGACGAGGAAGTTCCCGCAGCCGCAGGCGGGGTCGAGGAAGCGCACTGAGGCCACTCGCTGCCGGACCGCGTGGAGCTGGCGTGGGTCGGAGGCCGAAGCCACGGCCGAACGCAAGGCGCCCAGGAAGAGTGGTTCGAGCGTTCGCAGCACGACGGCCTCGGACGTGTAGTGCTCACCGAATGCCCGTCGCGCCTTGGCGTCCCGCCCGGCCTGGTACGCCTCACCGATCGCGAACGGATCCACGCCACACGCTAACCCGGTTCCCGGTTTACGCCGGGCGTACTGGCCACCGCAGTTCACGCGGGTCGCCCGATCGACGCCGAGGCACGCGAAATCGTCCTCTAAGCGCCTGTACAGCCCGCAAACGCGTCAACCGACGGGGCCGCACGGTGTCGGCGAACGGGCGAGCGTTCGTGGACGCCGTACTAGCAGATCCAGTTGTTCGATCGGATCTGGCGATTCCAGCTGCCGCTGCCCATCGAGACGTCGGCCAGTCGGGGCGCACCCTGTTGCCGGGCGAGGACCAGCGACGACGTCCCGGCCGCACTCTTGAGGTTGGTCTGGTTGAACAATTGGACCTTGCAGTTGGCGCCGTTGTTGTAGATCGACGCGGCGCAGGCGCTCCACGTGCCGCCCGGGCAGCTGGCGTGCGGGAACGATGCCCAGGTCGTGTTTTTCCCCGCCAGCTTGCCCATGTCGCCGGTGTAGTCCGGGCCGGTCCAGAAGCAGACGTAGCCACTCGGGCAGGCTGAGACGTCGCGCTTCGGGACTGGTGCCGGCGCTGCGGCGGGTGGCGGGCTCGGCTGTGGCGCGGGTGCGGGCTCGGTGCTGGGCGGGGCTGTGGATGGTTGGGTGGGCTGGGGAGCCGGCGAAGACGGAGCCGGCGAGGACGGCGCGGACTTGGCGGGCTGGGTTGTCGGCGCGGCAGATGCGGTGACCTGGCTGGTCGGTTGGAGGCTCGATTCGCCATGCCCCGCGCCCGGTGCAGAGGAAGCGGCCTGGGTGGTCGCCGCTCGCGCCTCGGATGGGTCGGCTCCCGAGCGAAAGGCCACGACGGCGAGCACGGCAACGAGTCCGAGGACGATCGTCCCGGCGACCCCGGCAAGTGCTGCGGTACGGCGACGGTTGCCGGTCTGCGGATCAGGTGTGGCGGGCCGAACGGCTCCGGCGGGCGGCGCGGGAGGAAACGCCGGGCCTGAGGGGAAGACGGGCGGCGAGGAGATCAGCCCTGGCGTCCCTGCGGGCCCCTGTGTGACGGCGGGCCCTCGGGGAACGGTGGGCGCCTGCGAAACGACCGGGGCCTGCGGAACGGTGGGCCCCTGGGAAACCAGCGGCGCCTGCGGAAAGAGCGCCGCCTGCGGAACAGTGGGCCCCTGGGACTCGGTGGGCCCTTGCGGGACGCCGGGCCCTTGCGGGACGCCGGGCCCTTGCGGGACGCCGGGACCCTGTGAAACGGCGGGAACGGTCGGCGCCTGCGGAACGGCGGGCCCCGGTGGAACGGCGGGAACGAACGGACTCTGGGGAACGGCGGCCCCCGGCGTGACGCCCGGCCACTCCGGAAACCCGGAACCCGCCGGAAACAGCGGACCGGCTGCCGGCGGCGACGAAACAACCGGCGCGACGGTGGTAACCGCCCCCGCGGCCTGAGCGGCCTGCGCCGCCCCCGCCGCGCGGGCGGCGTCCGCGAACGCTGCCGCCGTCGGGTGACGCTTCCCGGGGTCCCGGTCCAGAGCCCGCAGCACCAGCGCCGCCACCTCCGCCGGAACTTCCGGCGGCAAACTCACCGGCCCGCCCTGCAGCAGCTTCGTGATGACCTGCACGGTGTCCCCGGTGAACGGCGGGTTCCCGGTCAGGCAGCAGTAGGCGACCGCTCCCAGCGCGTAAATGTCGCTCGCGGCCGAGATCTCCCCACCGGTCGCTTGCTCGGGTGCCATGTACTGCGGCGACCCGATGATGAACTTGCTGTTGGTCAGGCCGGCCAGGTCTGCGGAGCGGGCGACGCCGAAGTCGATCAGGACCGTGGTGCCGTCCGGTCGGAGCAGGAGGTTGCTGGGCTTGACGTCGCGGTGGACGATCCCGGCCTGGTGCGCGGCGTGCAACGCGTCCGCGGCCTGGGTCACGATCGACAGCGCGGTGGCGACGTCGAGGGTCCCGGCAGCCTTGATCCGCTTCGACAGCGGCTCACCGTCGATGAGTTCCATCACGACGAAGTCGAGACGGTCGTCGTCGATCAGGGCGTTCTCGCCGTAGTCGTGAACCTGGACGATGCCCGGATGCCGCAGCGCCGCCATCAGCCGCGCCTCGGTGCGGAAGCGGGCGATGAACTCCGCATCCGAGACCAACGCGGGTAACAACGCCTTGACGGCGACCTCGCGTTGAAGCAGCGTGTCGGTGCCTGACCACACCTCTCCCATACCGCCGACCGCGATCCGGCGGTTCAGCCGGTAGCGACCGCTGAGCATGGTTCCGGGAGAGAGCACCCGAACACGGTACCGTTCCCCACCTATCTCAGTGGACACGCTGTTCTTGCTGCAACGGCCTCTAGTGCCGGGTGCCCACGTAGGTTCACACGAGTTCTCGGCCGGTAACAGGATCTTAAGAGGTGGTTTTGCGCGTTTCGGTGTCGAGCGTCTGATCAGGGTGATCCGAGTCGCTGGTGGCCGCTGAAGTGGGTGGATTCCGACGGGCTACCACCGGTCGGAATCCACACACTTGCTCAACTGCCGGCCGGTCGTTGGGAGCGGGAGCTGGTTGGTGTGGGTGGGCTGCGCGGAGAGGGTTGCGGCGTTCTCCGCCTGCCTCGCTGCATGATTGTGGCGGTTTCCGTGCCAGGGCACGGAAAACGCCACAACGACACTCCGCGCTACACGGAAACGGCTACATCCATTCGGTGGGGAGCGGCGTCCACCCCGGGTCCACTCCCGTTGCCGGCAGGCAAACGGCGAAAACTGTCACCGGGCGACAGTAGAACGACGCCGCACCAGATAGGACCCCTCAAAGCCCGACGTGACCGAGTCCCAGGGTGGCGTTGACCTCGAGGTCTCGCCGGGCACTGGGGATCACGGTGATCGATCCCCGGTGAGTAGGACGCGTCTCGTTGGCGGGACCACTGGTCCGAAATCCGCCAGCAGCGCGGCCGGGTTCCGGTGGGGGACCCGCGTACTGCGGGGTCGCCCGAATCCAGACACCGGCGCCAGGCCTGTGGCGGGCTGGACTACGCCGCACCCGGCAGCCGGACCGTCACGACGAGTCCACCTTCGACCCCCGGCACCGCGGACACCGACCCACCGTGCGCGCGAGCCACCGCCTGGACGATCGACAACCCGAGCCCGGCGCCCGAAGACCCGGCCACTCGCTCCGAGAGTCGCCGGAACGGCTGGAACAAGCCCGGCACCTCGTAGCGCGGCACGACCGGTCCGGTGTTGCGCACCTCGAGCACCGCCGACCCCTGCGCTACTCCGGTCGCGATCTCGATGCTGCCGTGCGACGGCAGGTTGTACCGCAACCCGTTCTCGACCAGGTTCTGCACGAGCCGCTCCAGCAGAACCGGGTTCCCCGTCGTCGGCGCCTCGGCCAGCTTCGTCAGCACGGTCACCGACCCCGGTGACACCGAGCCCGCGACGTGGTCGGCGAGATCGGCCAGGTCCAGAAACGCGCGTTCGCCGACGTCCCGCTCCGAGCGTGCGAGCAGCAGCAACCCGTCGATAAGCCGTTCGTGTCGGCCGTTGACGGCCAGCAGCGTCTCGGCCAGGTGCCGCACCTCCGGCACCGGATCCGACCGGTGCAGCGCGACCTCGAGCAGCGCACGGTTGACGGTCAGCGGCGTCCGGAGCTCGTGGGAGGCGTTCGCGATGAAGCGCCGCTCGCCGTCGAAGGCGTGATCGAGGCGCTCGAGCATCACGTCGAACGTGTCGGCGAGTTCCTTCACCTCGTCGTGCGGGCCTT
Organism: Cryptosporangium aurantiacum; assembly: GCF_900143005.1. Taxonomy (NCBI): domain Bacteria; kingdom Bacillati; phylum Actinomycetota; class Actinomycetes; order Cryptosporangiales; family Cryptosporangiaceae; genus Cryptosporangium; species Cryptosporangium aurantiacum. The sequence continues at coordinate 615,908 of NZ_FRCS01000002.1, read as the reverse complement.
CTAGCGCGATGCGCTCGTGCAGGCTGCGGTCGGCGATGGGCGCGTCCGCGATCCGCCGCGCGGTCTCGGTCACCCTCTGCAGCGGATGCAGCATCCGGCCGGCGATCAGCCAGCCGAACGCGGTCGCCGCGATGCCGACCAGCAGCAACGCGACACCGCCCTGGGTGAGCAGCGCGGTGAGCGCCTCGTTCTGAGCGTCCATCCGGACGTCGGTGATCACCGATTCGCCCTGCCCGGGCACGCCGGACTTGACCAGCGGGCGGGTTCCCCCGTCGGCAGGCAGACGCTGGGCGACCAGCACGTACGTGACGGCGAGCAGCACGACACCGGAGAACATGAACAGCCCGCCGTACACCAGCGCGAGCCTGACCCGGAGCGTGAGCCTGTTCATGGGATCCGGTACCCGACACCGGTTTCGGTCAGCACCACCGGCGGTTCGCCGAGCTTGCGCCGCAGCTTGAGGATCGTCAGCCGGACCGCGTTCGTGAACGGGTCGGCGTTCTCGTCCCAGGCCTTCTCCAGTAACTGCTCGGCGGAGACCGCGGTGCCGTCCGCCCGGAGCAACTCCGCCAGCACCGCGAATTCCTTTCGCGACAGCGGCACGTACCGGCCGTCGCGGTACACCTCGCGACGGTGCGGATCGAGCCGGATCCCGGCCCGCTGCAGGACCGGTGGCGCGGCCGGCCGCGCTCGGCGCCCGAGCGCGGTCACCCGCGCGGCGAGTTCGGGGAACGCGAACGGCTTGGGTAGGTAGTCGTCTGCGCCGATCGCGAGACCGGTGACCCGGTCGTCGATCTCGGCCGCCGCAGTCAACAGCAGAATTCGGACGTCCGGCCGCTCGGCAACCGTCGTACGGCAGACGTCGTCCCCATGGACGACCGGCAGGTCACGGTCCAGCACGACGACGTCGTAGTCGTGCACACCGATGCGCTCCAGCGCGGAGCCACCGTCATACGCGACATCGACCGCGTGCGCGTCGCTGCGGAGCCAGGTGGCCACCGCGTCGGCCAGGAGCGGTTCGTCCTCCACCACCAGGATCCGCATTTCTCCATAGTGACTCCTCACTGCATTTCTTTGGCGTTTCCGTTTTCGGAAACGGCCGGGAAGCGCGTCGGCGACTCCAATTCGACGTGCGGGCGCCGCACGACGTCCGCACGTCGATTCGAGAAGGAGAGATGATGCGACTCAGGTGGGGAGTGCTCGTCGGCTTGCTGACCGTCCTTGCGCTGGCCGGCGGTGGGAGCGCGGCCTGGGCGACCGACGGCGGGTCGACGAGTGGTGGTCCGACGCACACACGCTCGTCCGGGGACGGGCCGACGCTCGTCGGGGTCGGGGAACCCGGCGACACGCCGTTCACCCAGGAGCAGGCGGAGAAGTTCGCGAAGTGCATGCGCGCCAACGGCATCCCGGACTTCGAGACGCCGAAGGTGACCGAGCCGGAGGGTGACAAGCCGGGACGGATCGAGTCGACGCTGCCGAGGGACGTCGACCCGGAGACGGCCAGGAAGGCGACGGAGAAGTGCGCTGAGGCGGGCGGACTGCCCAAGCCGGTGAAGCCGTCCGCGGCCGACGTGAAGAAGCTCAAGCAGTACGCCAAGTGCATCCAGGAGAACGGGATCGAGAACTTCCCGACGCCGGAGGCTGACGGTCGACTGGAGTTCCCCGAGGGCATCGACCCGGACAGCGAGGAGTTCCAGGCGGCGGAGAAGGCCTGCCAGAAGTACGCACCGCGGCACGGCAAGAAGACCGTGCACAAGGGCGACGGCGAGAAGGCCCTGCACGTGGCGTGAGGAAAGCGGCCGCGCTCACCCGGGGTGAGCGCGGCCGATCTAGACGTTCCAGGCTGGTGGCACCACCGGCTCGGTACGCAGCTCGGCGCGGGCGATCGACCGCAGGTGCACCTCGTCCGGGCCGTCGAACAGGCGCATCGCCCGGTGCCAGGAGTACATCCAGGCGAGCGGCGTGGTCTCGCTGACGCCGGCCGCGCCGTGCACCTGGATCGCCCGGTCGATGACGCGCGTCGCGGCCCGTGGCACCGCGACCTTCGCCATCGCGACGAGGTTCCGTGCGGCCTTGTTGCCCGACTCGTCGATCGTCGCGCAGGCGAGGTGGCAGATGGCCCGGGCCTGCTCGATCTCCAGCCGGGACTCGGCGATCTGCTCCTGGACGACGCCCTGGTCGGAGAGGCGGGAGCCGAACGCGACGCGGGACTGGGCCCTGGCGACCAGCAGAGCCAGCGCCCGCTCGGCCGCCCCCAGCGCCCGCATGCAGTGATGGATCCGGCCCGGCCCCAACCGCGCCTGGGCAGCCGCGAAACCGCCGCCCTCCTCGCCGATCACGTTGCTCACCGGGACCCGGACGTCGCGGAACTCGACCTCGGGGTGACCGTGCTGGTCCCAGTGCCCGAGTACCGTGTGGTCGCGCACGACGGTGACGCCGGGGGTGTCCCGCGGCACCAGCACCATCGTCTGCTGGCGGTGGGTGGGCGCGTCCGGGTCGGTCTTGCCCATCACGATGAAGATCGCGCACCGTGGGTCCGACGCGCCGCTGATCCACCACTTGCGCCCGTTGATGACGTACTCGTCACCGTCGCGGACGATCCGGGTGCTGATGTTGGTGGCATCGCTGCTGGCGACGTCGGGCTCGGTCATCGCGAACGACGACCGGATCTGCCCGTCGAGCAGCGGCCGGAGCCATTGCTCCTTCTGCTCGTCGGTGCCGAGCAGGTGCAGCAACTCCATGTTGCCGGTGTCGGGCGCTTGGCAGTTGATCGCCTCGGGCGCCAGGTCGTTGCTCCAGCCGGACAGCTCCGCGATCGGCGCGTACTCGAGCTGGGTGAGCCCGGACTCGGACGGCAGGAAGAGGTTCCAGAGGCCGAGTTTCCGCGCGGTCTCCTTCAGCTCCTCGACGACCGGCGGGACGACGTGGTCGTCGGGCCCGGCGGCGCGGCGGTAGGAGACGTAGCGGGCCTCGCTGGGCAGCACGTGGTCACGAAGGAATTCGACCATCCGTTCCCGGAGCTCCACGGCTCGGTCCGACGGCGCAGGCATAGTCATCGTTGGCCTCCTGAACAGACCGATCGCTTGCTAGGTCCTGAACTTAGGTGCCTCGCTTCGAGGCGTCAACGCGGACGACGTCGAGAGCGAACTGCACGTACTGCGCCGCGACCGTCGTCGGCGGCGTCGGCCCATCCGGTGACCACCAGGTCGGCAGCGCGGTGCACATCGTCACGACCGCCCGGGATGCCTCGTGCGGCAGCGGCGTGGCGAACAAGCCGCGTCGCTTGGCCTCGCGGACCTCGACGTCGACCATCCGCTGGACGTCCACCCGGAGCGCGGCGATCCGGGTCCGGTCGGGCTCGTCCAGGCTGCGCATCTCGCTGGCGCCGATGAAACCCAGCTCGCGGCGGTGCGTGTGGAACAGCGCGAGGCACTCGACCAGCAGACCGAACCGCTCGACCGGCCCGTCGCCCTCGGCCCGCGCGGCTTCGGCGCGGGTGAGCAGCTCGTCCATCGTGCGGTCGAGCAGCGCGACCAGGAGGTGCTGCTTGGTCGGCCAGTGGTGGTAGAGGCCCGGAACCGACAGCTGCGCGCGCTGCGCGATGTCGCGGATCGTCGCGCCGTGGTAGCCGAGCTCGACGAACGCGCTCAGGGCTCCGGCCAGCGGTGCCGGGAGGTCGAGCGGCGGGAAGTCGCGCCACGTGCCCGTGTCTACCGGCGCGGCTGCCGGAGCGCGGAGCGCCGCGACGTCGGTGCCGAACAGCCGCGCGGCGCTCTCGACCCGCTCGGCCGGGATCCCGGTGCGGCCGTTCTCCACCGCACTCCAGGTGCCCGCGCTCACGCCGAGCGCCTCCGCGGTCGCCCGGAGCGTCAGCCCGGCCGAGCGCCGTGCGATACGCAGGCGGTCACCCAGCAGCACGCGTTCAGCGTTCATGCGTGCCCTCCTTGACAGCCGTGTTCAACTGAACAGATCGATCGATCGCTCGTCTTCAGGAGAGTACATGGCTGACGCGCCGGGCGTGGACGTCGAAGCACTCGAAGCGTTCCTGCGCGCCGAGCTGCCCGGGCTGCTCACCGGCCCGTTGAGCGTCGAGCTGCTCACGGGGGGCCGCTCGAACCTCACGTACCTGCTGAGCGACGGCACCGGCCGCTGGGTGCTGCGGCGGCCGCCGCTGGGGCACGTCCTGGAGACCGCCCACGACATGGGTCGCGAGCACCGGTTGCTGAGCGCGCTGCACCCGACGAACGTGCCGGTGCCGCGGCCGCTGGTGCTCGCCGGCCGGGACGTGATCGGAGCGCCGTTCTACGTCATGGAGTTCGCCGACGGTGCGGTGCTCAGCACCCGCGACCAGCTCGCCGCGTTCGACGCCTCCGGCGCGACCGCGCTCGCCGACGGGCTGATCGACGTGCTGGCCCGGCTGCACCGCCTCGATCCGGACGCCGTGGGGCTGGGCGACCTCGGGCGGCCCGCCGGGTACCTGGAGCGGCAGTTGCGCCGGTGGGCCAGGCAGCTCGACGCGTCCCGCAGCCGTGACCTGCCGGAGCTCGACCGCCTGCACGAGCGGCTGTCCGCGCGTCTACCGGAACGGCAGGGGAGCGGCATCGTCCACGGCGATTACCGGCTGGACAACGCGATCGTCGACCCGCGGACCCGGACCGTGACCGCGGTGCTGGACTGGGAGATGGCGACGCTGGGTGACCCGCTCACCGACCTCGGCTCGGCGATCATGTGGTGGGACGGGATGCGCGGGCTGAACGGCCCGGTTGCGGCACTGCCCGGTGACCTCGCCGCGTTCCCCGACGGTGGTCACCTGGTGGCGGAGTACGGCAGGATCACCGGCACCGACCTCAGTGAAATGCCCTGGTACTGCGGGTTCGCGTACTACAAGATGGCCGCGATCTTCGAGGGCATCCACTACCGGTCGCTGCAGGGCATGACGGTCGGAGAGGGCTTCGATCGAATCGGGCCGCTGGTGCTGCCCCTGACGGAGCGAGGCCACGCGGCCCTCTCCGGCGGGCTCCACGGCTGAACGGACGCGCGCCTCGACGGCCCTCCCAGCGTGGGCCCTCACCCCCGCCGAGCCGGTACCGTCCCTCCCATGCCGAGCCCGGCGTTGCGTGTCTTCCTGAGCCACACCGATGAGTTCCGGCGGTTCCCGGAAGGACGCTCGTTCGTCGACGCTGCGGAGAACGCGGTGACGCGGGCCGGATGCCTGGTCACCGACATGGCCTACTTCCCGGCGCAGGACCGGCTCCCGGCCGAGGTCTGCCGGCAGAAGGTGCGCGAGGCGGACGTGTGGGTCGGGATCCTCGGTCTGCGCTACGGCTCGCCGGTGCGGGACGAACCCGAGCACTCCTACACCGAGCTGGAGTTCGAGGCTGCGACCGAGGCCGGCCTTCCGCGGCTGGTGTTCTTGTTGGACGCGGAGAGCGTCGTCCCGATCCCGGCCGCGCACATGCTGGACGCGCAACACGCCGACCGGCAGGAGGCCTTCCGCCAGCGGGTCCGCGAAGCGGGCGTCGTGACCCGAAAGTTCGTGTCACCGGACGAACTCGCGCTGGAGCTGCACCACGCGCTCGTCGATCTGGGCCAGCACGGGCCGCGAGCGCAGCGCCTGTTCATGGCGCCGGCCCGCACCCACCGGATCGTGCAGCGACCCGCGCTGTCCGACCGGCTCGTCGAAGCCTTGACCAACAAGAGCCTGATCGGGCTGACCGCGCTCGGCGGTGCCGGAGGCTTCGGCAAGACGACGCTCGCGGGCGAGGCCTGCCGGGATCCCCGCATCGCCGAGCAGTTCCCGGACGGCGTGCTCTGGTTGACGCTCGGCGAGCACGTTGCCGGCGCGGATCTCGCCGCCGCGATCAACGAGCTGGCCGAGCAGATCACCGGTGAGCGTCCGTCGTTCACCGACCCGGAGCAGGCCGGACACCATCTCGGCCGGTTACTCGGCGGCCGGCGTGCGCTGCTGGTGTGCGACGACGTGTGGCATCGCCACCAGCTGGAGCCACTGCTCCTCGGTGCGCCGCAGTGCACCCGGCTGGTGACGACCCGGGTGCACGCCGCGCTGCCGGACGGCACGCCCACGATCGACGTCGACGCGATGAGCGTCGCGGAGGCGGACGAAATGCTCGCCGACGGCCTGCCCGAGCCGGCACCGGACCTGTCCGGGCTGCTCGGCCGCACCGGTCGGTGGCCGGTGCTGCTGCGGCTGGTCAACGGCGCCCTGCGGCGGTACCTACGCCGGGGCGCACCGGCCGCGGACGCCGTCCGCCGGGTGGAGGAACGGCTGGCCAAGGGTGGCCCGGCGAGCTGGGACCCGGCGAACCCGGCCCGGCGGCAGGAGGCCGTCGCCGCCACGCTCGAAGCGAGCCTGGAGCTGCTCGACGAGACCGGTCGTGGACGCCTGGACCGGTACCTGGAGCTGGCGATCTTCCCCGAGGACGTGCGGATCCCGCAGCGCGTCCTGGAGGTGTTCTGGCGCTCCACCGGCGGACTCGATGCCGACCAGGTCGAGCACCTCTGCCTGGACCTGGCCGACCTCTCGCTGGTCGCCGACTACTGGTTCGGCGACGAACCGTGGCTGCGGCTGCACGACGTCGTCCGCCACTACCTGCGGCACCGCATCGACGCCGGGCTCCCGGCCCTGAACGCAGCGCTGCTCGACGCCTACCGAACGGGCCTGCCGCACTGGTGGGCGCTGCCCGATTCGGCCGGCTACCTCTGGCAGCAGCTGACCACGCACCTCGCCGAAGCCGAGCTCACCGACGAACTCGACGCGCTGGTGACCGACCTGCGCTGGCTCACCACCGCACTCCACCGCACCGGCCCGGCGGGCATCGAAGCCGACCTCGCGCGGTCTTGCGACCCCACGGCCGCGGTGCTGGAGCGCGCGATCCGGCAGAACGCGCACCTGCTGACGCCGCTCGACCCGCCGCACGCGCTGGACGCCACGCTCGTCAGTCGGCTGACCGCCTATCCGGAACTGCGCGAGCGCGCCGAACAGCACCTGGCGAGCCTCGGCCCCGTGCTGCGGCCGGTCTGGCCGCTGCCGAGCTCGCCGCATCCGGGGCTGATCCGCGTCCTGGGTGGTCCCGCGATGCCGCTGGGTGACGTCGTGATGAGCCCGGACGGCACGTGGCTCGCGACTCCCGGCCGCGAGGACGGCACGGTCTACCTCTGGAATTCCGACGGCACCCGGAGGGCGGAGCTGAGCGGTGATCCGGCCGACGTCAGGGTGCGGATCAGCCCCGACAGCCGGTGGCTCGCGGTGGCCCAGCGCTCCGTCTCGCTGGGGCGGCAGCAACTCCGCGACGTGTATCTGTGGAACGCCGACGGCTCTCGCCGCGCAGCGCTGCCCGGGCACCTCGGCGCCACCGCCGTGGTGATCAGCCCGGACGGAACCTGGCTGGCCACGGCCGCGCGAGGACCCAACCGCCGCGGGCGGGTGCGGCTGTGGAACGCCGACGGCTCGAAGCGGACGGACCTGCCGGGTGACGTCGATGCGCTGGAGTCCGAATGGGCGGCACCGTTCGTCGGGATCAGCCCGGACGGGACCTGGTTGGCGACCTGGAACCGGAGTGACACCACCGTGCGGGTCTGGCACCCGGATGGTTCGCCGAGGGCACGGATTCGGGTGGCGAGCGCGGAGATGATCGAGCTCGCGCCGGACGGCCGCTGGCTCGCGATCGCCGGGGCGGGTGGCGTTGCGCTGTGGACTCCGGACGGCGTACTGCACGCCGAGATGCCGGGGCGGGTCGACACGCTGAAGCTCAGCCCGGACGGACAGTGGCTCGCCACCGGGCTAGGAAACACGGTCGTGCTCTGGGACAGCGACGGGACCCGCCGGGGTGACGTCCCGCTTCCCAACCCCGCCAGTGGGCTCCTGATCAGCCCGGACTCCACCTGGTTCGTCATCGCCTCGGGCCGACTGCCCCCGGACCAGCCGACGACACAATTCTGGGGCGCCGACGGCACGATTCGGGCGGTGCTGCCGCGCTCGTCGTACAGCCACTTGCTGATGTCGATCAGCCCGGACAGTGCCCGGCTGCTCGCGCCGACGCAGGGCGGCGGCATGGGGGTGTGGGACTCGTTCGGTGTGCCGCAGGCGACGTTCTCCCGGGAAGCGGGGCGGGTGAGCACGGTGCGTACTAGTCCGGACGGGACGGTGGCGGCCGTCGCGAGCGCGGAAGACGGAGCCGTACGACTGTGGAGCCTCCCGGGCGTAGTCGCGGCGGGTAACCACGGCACGCGCGGCCTCCTCCAGTTCCTGGCCGCCTCGGACGGCACGTGGTTCGCGGTGATCGACAGCGCACACGGGCGCGTGCGGCTCCTGGACGGCGTCGGCGCGGGCCGGGCCATGGCCGAAGCGGTCCGCGGTGGGCTCATTCTGAGCCCGGATGAGACCTGGTTCGCGGTCGTCAATATGCCTCGCGACGAGATGACGCTGTGGACGCGCGACGGAGCACCGCTCGGTACGGTCACCGATCCACGCGGCGGAATCCGGGGCGTGGCGATCAGCGGGGATGCCCGCTGGTTGGCCACCGCGGGGAGGAACGGAACCGTCCGGCTCTGGAATCTGGACGGCACGCTGCGGGCGAGCATCGCGCCGCCACACGCCGGCGGCGGGATGCTCCGCTCGATCGAGGTGAGCCCGGACGGGAGCTGGCTGCTGACCCGCCACGTCGGCGACGACCTGCTGCGGCTGTGGAACGCCGACGGGACCCCGCGGGCCACCGTCCCGACGCCGACTGTGTCAGGCGAGCGGACTAGGGCGTTCGGTGCACTCATGTCCCACGCCGCGCTCAGCCCGGACGGCACCTGGTTCCTGGTGGCCGGCACCAGCCCGGTCGGCCGCGACGAAACCGTCCGGCTCTGGAACTCCGACGGCACCCCCAGGGCGTCCATCCACCGGCACGCGCAGTCCGGGGGACATCCGGTGATCAGCCCGGACGGCACCTGGATCGCGGTGCCGACCGGCGACGGCGTTGACGTCTGCGGCGCCGACGGAGCGGTTCGCTGCTCGATCGTCGCCCCGCTGAACGGCGGGACGCCGATCCGGATCAGCGCGGACAGCCGGTGGCTGGTGACGAGTCGGGTGCGCGCCGACCTAACAGGCGACGCCGTGATGGTGTGGACGTCGGACGGGGAAGCGCGGGGGAGCTACCCAGCGACCACGGCCGCGATCAGCGGGGATTCGCGCTATCTGGCCACCGCTGAGCGGGACGGCACCGTGCGGATCTCCGAGTTGGCGAGCGGGCGTCAGGTCACCGCGCTGCGGATCGAGCCGCGCGCGACCGGGCTGCGGTGGCTGGCCGGCTCCGCGCGGCTACTCGCGACCGGAGCGCAGGGCCTGACCGTCCTAGAGACGAATGTCGGTGGGGGTCGCTAACGTGTGCGACCTAAGTTCTCAGGGATCACGGGGGTCCCGGTGGACACGGCAGAAGGATTACTCACGTGAAAGCCGTAGCGTCGGCGTTAGCGTTGCTGGTCATCGGAGTAGGCCTGTTGGGTTGGGGCGGATGGAACTACATCGCCGGCACCACGGGGGAGAAGGCCACGGCGGTGGTCGAACAGTGCACGAAGTCGTACGGGCGCAAGGGCCGCTCGCGGACGACGTGTTACGGCACCTGGCAGCAGAACGGGGTCGCTCAGCGCGGGCAGATCGACGGCGTCGGTGACGACGACCAGGGCAAGAGCGTCGAGGTCCGCATCCACGACGGCGAGGCCTACGCGTTCAGCTGGCCCGGTGTGCTCGTTCCGGGTGCCATCGGCGTTGTCATGCTGATCGCGTCCGTGTTCTGGATGGCGTCGGCGTTCAAGGGCAAGAAGGAAGAGCCACCGGCCCAGGGCTGGCAGGGAGGGCCGCACCCGCAGGCCCGCGTTCCGCACCCGGCCGGGTACGCCCAGCACCCGCAGCCCCAGCACCCGCAGCCCCAACACCCGCAACCCCAGTACGCGCACCCTTACGCGCAGCGGCCCGGTTACCCGCCGCAGGGCCAGCGTCCGCCGGCCTACCCGCCTGCCGGGTACGGCCAGCAGCCCGGTTATCCGCCGCCCGGTTACCCGCCCGCCGGTTATCCGCCGCCGGGGTACCCGCCCGCGCAGTACCCGCCACCCGGTTACCCACCTCGGTAACCCGCACCACCTGGGGGAGACGATGAGCGATACGGCATTGAGCGTCGAGGTCAACGGCATCAACCAGATCGCCGAGTCCGAGCGCAAGGGCAGTCCCAGGGACTTGTTCTGGCCGTGGTTCGCCGCGAACGTCTCGGTGCTCGGCGTCAGCTACGGGTCCTACATCCTCGGGTTCGGCATCTCGTTCTGGCAGGCGGCGCTGGTCGGCGTCGTCGGTGTGGTGATCTCGTTCCTGTTCGTCGGCATCATCTCGATCGCCGGTAAGCGGGGCTCCGCGCCGACGATGACGCTGACCCGCGCGGCGTTCGGCGTCCGCGGTGGCCGGCTGCCGTCGCTGATCTCCTGGCTGCTCACCGTCGGGTGGGAAACCTCGCTGGTCGTCGTCGCGGTGCTCGCCACCGCGACGATCTTCGACCGGCTGGGCGCAGGCGGCGGCACCGGGACCAAGGTCGTGGCGCTGATCGTGATCGTCGCGATGGTCGCGCTGGGCGGCACACTCGGGTTCAACCTGATCATGCGCGCGCAGCGGTGGATCACCTGGATCGCGGGTCTGCTCACGGCCGTCTACCTGGTGTTCGCCGCGGACAACATCGACTTCGGCCGGGTCGTCGACCTGCCGGGTGGTTCCGCACCGGCGGTGATCGGCGCGTTCGTCTTCACGATGACCGGCTTCGGCCTGGGCTGGGTCAACGCGGCCGCCGACTACTCGCGGTACCTGCCGCGGTCGGCGTCGACCCGGGGTGTCGTGCTGTGGACGACGCTCGGTTCGTCGCTGCCGCCGGTGGTGCTGCTGCTGTTCGGCATCCTGCTCGCCGGCTCGTCGGACGACCTGAACGCGGGCATAGCCGCCGACCCGGTCGGCGCGCTGACCACGATCCTGCCGACGTGGTTCCTGGTGCCGTTCGCGGTCGCGACGATCCTCGGGCTGGTCGCCGGCGCGATCATGGACGTGTACTCGTCCGGCCTAGCGCTGCTCAACGTCGGGCTGCGGGTGCCGCGCTGGGTCGCGGTCTGCATCGACTCGACGCTGATGCTGATCGGCGCCGTCTACGTGGTGTTCTTCGCCAACGACTTCCTCGGGCCGTTCCAGGGCTTCCTGATCACGCTGGGTGTGCCGATCGCGGCCTGGTGCGGCATCTTCATCGCTGATATCGCGCTGCGGAAGAAGGATTACGCGGAGGACGAGCTGTTCACCCCGAGCGGTCGGTACGGCGACGTGCGGTGGGTATCGGTCGGGCTCGTCGTGGTCGGCTCGATCGTCGGCTGGGGCCTGGTGACGAACACGCTGGCGTCGTGGCTCGACTGGCAGGGCTATTTCCTCGGACCGCTGGGCGGCAAGTCCGGTGACTGGGCGTTCGCCAACCTCGGCGTCCTCGTGTCGCTGGTGATCGGCTTCGTCGGGTACCTGCTGCTGGGACGGGGTGCGGTGCGCGGTCAAGAGGCGCTGCCGACTGTGCCAGAGTCACCGGTGACCGAGGGGGCGAACTGAATGGGCTACACGGCAGCGGCTGCGCGGTACGAAAACAAGACCTACCGGCGGGTCGGGCGAAGCGGGTTGAAGCTTCCGGAGATCTCGCTGGGTCTCTGGCAGAACTTCGGTGACGAGACGCCGCTCTCGACGCAGCGGGCGATCATCCGGCGGGCGTTCGACCTCGGCGTCACCCACATCGACCTGGCGAACAACTACGGCCCGCCGTACGGCAGCGCGGAGATCAACTTCGGGCGGATCTTCGCCGAGGACCTGAAGCCGTACCGGGACGAGCTGGTGATCTCGACGAAGGCCGGCTACGACATGTGGCCGGGGCCCTACGGCGACCACGGCTCTCGCAAGTACCTGCTCGCGAGCCTCGATCAGTCGCTGGCCCGGATGGGGCTGGAGTACGTCGACATCTTCTACTCGCACCGGTTCGACCCGGAGACGCCGCTCGAGGAGACGATGGGGGCACTGCACACGGCGGTGACCTCCGGCCGTGCCCTGTACGCCGGGATCTCCAGCTACTCGCCGGAGCGGACGCTGGAGGCGGCGCAGATCCTGCGGGACCTCGGGACGCCGCTGCTGATCCACCAGCCGTCGTACTCGATGTTCAACCGCTGGATCGAGGGCGGGCTGCTCGACACGCTCGGCGAGCTCGGCGTGGGGTGCATCCCGTTCTCGCCGCTGGCCCAGGGCCTGCTGACGAACCGGTACCTGAACGGGATCCCGGCGGGCTCCCGGGTGGCGCGGGAAGGCTCGGCGACGTCGTCGATGCTGACCGAGGACACGCTGGGGCGGATCCGCGCGCTGAACGAGATCGCCGGGTCGCGCGGGCAGTCGCTGGCGCAGCTCGCGCTCGCGTGGGCGTTGCGCGACGAGCGGATCTCGTCGCTGCTGATCGGTGCGTCCAGCGTCGCGCAGCTGGAGGACAACCTGGCGGCGACGCGGAACACCACGTTCACCGACGCCGAACTGGCCGAGATCGACAAGTACGCGGTCGAAGTCGGCATCAACCTGTGGGCGAGCTCGAGCGAGAGCTGAGCCCTGCACACCCCCAGCAACCGGAGGGTGGGCGAGTTACCGGCTACGGCGCGGCGGGACGTCACGGCGGCAGCAGCGCGCGCCGGTCGCGGGAGCGACCGGCGCGCGCCATGCAGGCGTCGATATCAGGCGTTGGTTTTTTCTCGGGCCTCGGCTGACGGAGACGGGACCCGGGAGAGGGGTGAGGGCCACCAGAAGTGACGGTCCAGCAGCACCACGAGCGCCGGGACCAGCACGGTCCGGACCAGCAGGGTGTCCAGCAGGACACCCAGCCCCACGATCACGCCGATCTCGGTGAGCGTGATCAGCGGCAGGACACCGAGCACCGCGAACACCGCGGCCAGCAGGATGCCCGCGCTGGTGATCACACCGCCGGTGACCGCCACCGCCGTTTTGATGCCTTCCCGGGTGCCGTGGCGCAGCGCCTCTTCCCGGGCCCGGGTGACCAGGAAGATGTTGTAGTCGACGCCCAGCGCGACCAGGAACAGGAACGCCAGCAGCGGCACGACGGTGTCCAGCGCCGGGTAGCCCAGCACGTGGGTGAACAGGAACGTGCTGGCTCCCAGCGATGCGAAGAACGTCGCCACGACCGTCAGCATCAGCAGCAGCGGCGCGACGATCGCCCCGTGCAGCAGCACGATCAGCACGATCAGGACCACGCCCAGCACCAGCGGCACGATCACCTTCAGGTCCCGGATCGCGGCCTCGCGGGTGTCGAGCTCGGTGGCGACCGAACCGCCGACCAGCGCCCCGGTCGAGTCCAGCCGGTCGCGCAGCGCGCGGATCGCGTCGTAGCTCTCGGACGTCGCGGGTGCCGCCTTCAGCACCACGTCGAGTTCGGCCAGGTCACCGGCTGTTTCGCCGGGCCGCACCGACGCGACGCCCGGCGTGTCCTCGGCCAGCGCGGTCACCTCGGCGATCTTGTCCGGCGTGGTCATCACCGCTACCGGGTCGGTGGCACCGGCGGGGTAGTACCGGGCCAGCGCCTCGAGCCCGTCGACGGACTCGGCCTTCACCCGGAACTGCTCGGACTGGCTGAGCCCGAGCCGGGCGTCGGTCAGACCGGCCGACATGGCCCCGAGCAGCACCAGTGAGAAAACGATCACTGCGACCGGACGGCGAGAGACACCAGCCGCGACGCGGGCCCAGGCTCCGGTCCGCGACTTGTCCGGGTCGCCGACCTTCGGCACGAACGGCCAGAACAGCCCGCGACCGCAGACGACGAGCGCGGCCGGAAGCACGACCAGGCCGAATACCGCGGCGACGACGATGCCGATCGCGCCGGCCAGACCGATCGCCCGGTCATTCTCCAGGATCGCCAGCGCGAGCGTGAGCAGGCTCAACGTCACGGTGACCGCACTGGCCACGATCGCACCACCACCGGAGCGGAGAGCCTGGCGCATCGCTGCCCGGCGATCCTCGGTGAGGCGTAGCTCCTCGCGGTAGCGGGCGATCAGCAGCAGCGCGTAGTCGGTGCCGGCGCCGAAGACCAGGACGTCGACGATGCCGGTCGTCGACGGGTCGATGTTCAGGCCGGTGGCCCGGGACATCAGCGCGATGATCGAGGCGGCGACCACGTCGGCGAGGCCGACGACTGCGAGCGGCACCAGCCACAGCACGGGGCTGCGGTAGGTGATCAGCAGCAGCAGCGCGACGACGCCCGCGGTGACCGTGAGCAGCTTGAAGTTCGCGCCGCTGAACGAGGACGCGATGTCGGCCAGGAAGCCTGCGCCGCCGGTGACCTGGGCGGTCAGCCCTTCGGGGAGACCGTCCTTCGCCTTCTCCCGCAGCTCGGTGACCCGGTCGATGACCAGCTCGTTGTCGAGGTCGGCGGCGAACGGCACGGCGAGGAGTGCGGCGGTGCGGTCCGGGGAATAAATCGGGGGAGAGATCCGGCCGCCGAGCGCGAGGGGGGTGAACTCCTTCGCATCCGCCTGGATCGCGGCGATGTCAGCGTCGGTCAGCGGTGCGCCGTCCCGTGCGTACAGGATCAGCGCCGGGTTCGTCTCCCCGCTCGGGAGCTGCTTCTGCAACTCGGCGACTTTTGCGGATTCGGCGGACGACGGGAGCGCCGCGGTCGGCTCGTTGCTGTTCTCCGCGGTGCCGCCGAACGCGATCACCAGCCCGGAGAACAGCGCCGCCAGTAGGAGTACCAGCCAGGCCGTCCGGCGTCCGGTCACAAACTCGGGCATCGCTCTTCTCTCGATTGTGAAGTCTCTCGACAGTCGAGATTCTTAGTGACGCGGCTATAGTCTGCAACTCGTGGACACGGACGACCACCGGCGAGAGCAGACGCGGGCGCTGGGACGGGAGCTACGGCGATACTTCGTCGAGGCGCGGCTGGTCAGCCACGCGTTCGCCGACCTGCACGGCCTGCACGCGACCGACCTGCACGCGCTGATCGAGGTGATGGACGCCGAGGGGCGCGGCACGCCGACGACGCCCGGCCGGTTGGGGGAGGCGCTGGGCCTCTCGTCCGGGGCGACCACCGCGGTGATCGACCGGCTGGAGCGGCTCGGACAGATTCGCCGGGTCCGGACCGGTACCGACCGTCGTCGGGTGTACCTGCACTACGACGAGCAAGGCATGGTGCTGGCCAAGGAGTTCTTCGGACCGCTGCACGAGCGGATCTACCAGGTCGTCGCCAGCTTCACCGAGCAGGAGGTGGAGGTGGCCCACCGATTCCTGACCGCGGTGACCGACGCCGCCGCCGATCACCGCCGGGCGGTTCGGGACGGCCTCAGCTGAGGCTGACCGCGACGCTGCCTGCGGAGGCCGTGACGCGGAGGCGGAGCGAGTCGAGCCGCTCGCCGTTCGGCAGGTCGAACGCGAGCTTGCCGGTGACGGCGGCGCCCGGTCCGATCGGGGTGAGGAACGTGCGGCTGCTGCCGTTGGCGTACCGGGACGCCGGGGCGCTGCCCAGGTAGCGGTCGCCCGCGGTCGTGTAGCCGACCTGGTCCGCGGCGGTGAACACCTGGGCGCGCCGACTGACGTTGCGGACGCTCAGCGTCACCACGCAGAAGTGGCCGCGGGACGGTTGACCAGCGGATCCGGCGTTGACGCCGACCTCGGGAACGCCGCACTGCTGGTCGGTGACGCGGTACTCGAACGCGCCGTTCCGTACCGTGCTGCCGAGTCTCGGCTCGTTGCCGAGCAACTCGACGGTGTTTTCATCGAGCGATGGGCTGGCCACCGCGACCGGTGCCGCGCTCGTCCGACGGGGCTTCGGGTCGTCAGCCGGTCCGCCGTCGACGATCCA